>CALUJT010000189.1 GCA_944321005.1 uncultured Atopobiaceae bacterium
GTGCCGTGGAGCTCTTCGTGAAGGACGGCGCGCGTCTGCGCTACTCCACGATCGAGAACTGGTCCAAGAACATGTACAACCTCAACACCAAGCGCGCGACCATCGGCGCGGACGCCAAGATGGAGTGGGTCTCCGGCTCCTTTGGCAGCCACGTGAGCTACCTCTACCCCACCACCATCATGGCGGGCGACCGCTCGAGCTGCGAGTTCACCGGCATCACCTTCGCCGGCGCCACGCAGGACCTCGACACCGGCTGCAAGGTGATCATGAACGGCGCGGACACCACCGCGTCCGTGAGCACGAAGTCCATCTCCAAGGACGGCGGCGTGAACACGTTCCGCAGCTCCGTGGTGATCGGCCGTCGCGCGGACCGCGCGCGCTGCTCCGTGAGCTGCCAGTCCCTCATGCTCGACGACATCTCCCGCTCCGACACCATCCCCGCGATGGACGTGCGCAACGCCACCGCGCAGGTGGGCCACGAGGCCACGATCGGCCGCATCTCGGACGACACCGTGCTCTACCTCATGAGCCGCGGCTGCTCCGAGGCCGAGGCGCGCACGCTCGTGGTCAACGGCTTTGCCAACCCCGTCTCCAAGGAGCTCCCGATGGAGTACGCCGTGGAGATGAACAACCTCATCAAGCTCGAGATGGAAGGGGCGATCGGATAATGGCCGAGAAGAACGTCGCGCTCGCCGCTGACGCCGCCTGCGCCGCGCCCGAGATCACCCTCGAGCGCGTCAACGTTGCCCCCGCGCAGACGTGGAACCGCCTGCGCACGAACGACGTCACGCTCACGGTGCCCGCGCGCGGCCGCAAGGGCGACGTCTACTTCGCGCTGCCGCGCCTCTTCGAGGGCGTGGAGTGCGGCATGGGCCGCGAGGTCACCGACTGGGTCGAGTCCCAGGCCGCCGACGCCCGCTACGTGGAGGTACCGCGCGGCACGCATCGCGAGGAGCCCATCGTGGTTGCCGTGGGCGCGGGCGCCGGAGACGTGGCCGACACGGGCGTCATGGTCCGCGAGGGCGCCGAGGCCACCATCGTCGTGGCCGCGGGCGCGGGCGAGAAGGACGGCGAGGCCGGCACGTCCGCGTCGCTCCTGCGCGTGATCGTCGAGGCCGGCGCGCGCGTCCACCTGCACGAGTACGTGGCGGCGGGCGCCGACCAACAGCACCTCGAGAGCGTGGGCATCACCTGCGGGCGCGACGCCCGCGTTGACGTGCACCAGTACCTGCTCGGCGGCGGCACCGTCGCCCTGGGCTTCGCCTGCGACCTCGCCGGCGACCGTGCCGGCGTGGACCTCGGCTGCCGCTACCACGCCGGCGGCGCGGAGGTCCTGGACATCAACGAGGTCGTGCGCCAGCACGGTCGCAACACCCGCTCCGAGCTGGCCTACAACGGCGTGCTCGAGGACGCCGCGAAGAAGTCCCTGCGCACCACGATCGACCTCGTCCACGGCGCCAAGGGCGCTCAGGGCAACGAGGCCGAGACCGTGCTCGTGCTGGGCGACGACGTGGTCAACAAGACGCTGCCCACGATCCTCTGCGACGAGGACGACGTCGCCGGCAACCACGGCGCTACCATCGGCTCCGTGAGCCCCGAGCAGCTGGCGTTTCTCGCCAGCCGCGGCCTCTCCCGCGAGGACGCGGAGGCCCTCTTCGTGCGCGCCCTCTACGAGGACGCCCTCATGCACGCCCCCTGCGACGAGGTACGTAACATGACAAAGGGACTGTCCCTCTGTCAAGGCGAGGAGGCGTGATGGACATCCGGGAGAACCCGTATCGCGCCGACTTCCCGCTGCTGGCAGCGCACCCCGAGATCGCGTTTCTCGACAGCGCCGCCACCGCGCAGCGCCCCGCCTGCGCGCTCGACGCCCAGCGCCGCTTCTACGAGACCATGAACGCCAACCCCCTGCGCGGGCTCTACAGCCTCTCCGTGGAGGCCACCGCGGCCATCGCGGAGGTCCGCGCCCAGGTGGCGGCGCTCATCGGCGCGCCCGACGCGCGCGACGTGGTCTTCACCCGCAACACGAGCGAGAGCCTCAACCTCGTGGCCAGGTCCTTCTCGCCCTGCGTCCTTGCGCCCGGCGACGAGGTGGCCATCACCATCATGGAGCACCACTCCAACCTCATCCCGTGGCAGGAGGCCTGCCGGGCGGCCGGCGCGCGCCTGGTCTACCTCTACCCCGAGAAGGACGGCGCGCTCACGGACGCGGAGATCGCCGAGAAGATCGGCCCACGCACCAAGATCGTCTCCGCCGCGCACGTCTCCAACGTCATGGGCTGCGAGCTGCCCGTTCGCAAGCTGGCGGACGCCGCGCACGCCGTGGGCGCCGTGATGGTCGTGGACGCGGCGCAGTCCGTCCCGCACCTGCGCGTGAGCGTGGAGGAGCTGGGCGCGGACTTTCTCGCGTTCTCCGGCCACAAGGCGCTCGGCCCCATGGGCGTGGGCGTTCTCTGGGGCCGCCACGAGCTCTTGGAGCAGATGCCGCCGATGCTCACCGGCGGCGAGATGATCGACTCCGTGCGCGAGCAGGACGCCACGTGGGCGCCCGTGCCCGAGAAGTTCGAGGCCGGCACGCAGGACGCCGCCGGCATCTACGCCACCGGCGCCGCGCTCACCTACCTCACGCAGACGGTGGGCCTCGACGCCGTGGCCGAGCGGGAGGCGGCGCTCGTGGCCTACGCCTTCGAGCGCATGGCGGAGCTCGACTTCGTCGACCTCATCGGCCCCGCCGAGCCCGCGCGCCACCACGGCGTCATCAGCTTCAACGTGCGCGGCGTGCACCCGCACGACGTGGCGAGCATCCTCGACGCCTCCGGCGCGTGCATCCGCGCCGGCCACCACTGCGCGCAGCCGCTGCTGGCGTGGCTCGGCGTGGAGAACCTCGCCTGCTGCCGCGCGAGCCTCGCCTTCTACAACGACACGTCCGACGTCGACCGCCTGGTCGACGGCCTCAAGCAGGTATGGGGGATATTCCATGGCAGTGACTGACCTCTACAACGCGGCCTTCATGGACCACGTCTCGCACCCCGACTACAAGTACCAGATGGAGGACGCCGACTGCAGCCACGAGGGCGTGAACCCCTCCTGTGGCGACGAGCTCACGTTCTCCGTGCGCTTCGCCGACGACGGAACCATCGAGGAGGCGGCGTTCACCGGTCATGGCTGCGCCATCTCGCAGGCGAGCGCGGACATCATGAGCGACCTCATGATCGACAAGACGCCCGAGGAGGCGCGCGAGCTCTGCGCCCTCTTCATGCGCATGGTGCGCGGCGAGGAGACCGACGAGACCGCGCTCGACGCCCTGGAGGACGGCGTGCTGCTGCGCGACATCGCGCACATGCCCGCGCGCGTGAAGTGCGCCGAGCTCGCCTGGCGCACGCTCGACGAGATGCTCGAGGCCCGCAGCTAGAGAACTCGGCCTGCCGTTTGGGGACGTGTTTTTTCTTGCTGCAAGAAAAAACACGTCCCCAAACGGCAGGCCAGAGGAAAGACGGAGGTGACGAGATGGCTGGAATGTTCTCGACCAAGGGAATGTACGCGCTGCGCGCGATGGCGGACCTCGCCGCACACGACGGCTGGGTCTCGCTGGGTGACGTCTCGCGCCGGCAGAACATCTCGCGCAAGTACCTCGAGCAGGTCATCTCGCTCATGCACAAGGCCGGCTACGTCACGAGCCAGCGCGGCAAGGGCGGCGGCTACAAGCTCACCCGCAAGCCGGAGGACTACACCCTGGGCGAGCTCCTGCGCGCCGCGGAGGGGTCGCTCGCGCCCGTGAGCTGCCTCGACTGCACCAACGAGGAGCTCTGCCCCAACCGGGAGAGCTGCACCACCGTGGACGTCTGGCGCGACCTCGGCCGCGTCACGGCAAGCTACCTCGACAGCCGCACGCTCGCGGACCTCATCCGCCCGGACGACGCGGGCCCCTGCAACGCCAAGCCCATCTAGCGTCGGCAAGAAGTACATGCCGCCGCGCGGTTCTTCTTGCCGGGATGCCCTCGCCTGACGAACCCAGACGCTCCCGTCCCCGCGACACAGCAAGGCGCCCGGCCCCGCACGCTGCGGGACCGGGCGCCGGCGTCACCTATGCGACGAGCGCGCTCTTCTCGCCAGACTTACGCCCAGCCCTTGCCGTCGGAGCCAAACTCGACGATGAGCTCCTTGGTGCGCTCGACGATGGCGTCGCGGCCCGGCTTGAGGAGCTTGCGCGGGTCGTAGCCCTTGCCCTGCTGGTCCTTGCCGGCCTCAATGTACTTGCGGGTGGCCTCGGCGAAGACGACCTGGAGGTCGGTGTTGACGTTGATCTTGGAGATGCCGAGGGAGATGGCCTTCTGGAT
>CALUJT010000190.1 GCA_944321005.1 uncultured Atopobiaceae bacterium
CGAGAGACTCTCGGTCATGATGGGCTGCGAGATAAAGCCGGGGAGCACGAGCGGGTTGAGCATGATGGCGGCATCGAGCGTGTTCTCCATGAGGGCGCGCCGCAGGTGTTGCTCATCAAGGGACTCGGAAGCGACGATGGTGCCGGGCGCTGCCTCCACCACGAGCTGCGTGACGCGCCAGAGCGGGGCTGGAGCGCAGGTGCCGATCCTCAGCGTGCGTCGGCGCGTCTCGAGCGAGGACAGTTCGTCTCGCATGCGCCGATAAGTGCGGAGCAGGTCGTCGGCGTAGTCTGCCGCGATGCAGCCCGCCTCGGTGAGCGCCGACCTGTTCGCGGTGCGGCGCAACAGGCCGCAGCCAAGCTCGTCCTCAAGCCGCCGGATGGAGCGGCTGAGCGCAGGCTGGGACATATGGAGCTCGGCGGCGGCGCGGGATATGGATCCCGTTCGTGCGACGCAGGCTATGTGCTCGAGCTGCTCGATGGTCATGGGTGTCTCCCGTGTTCTGGTGTGTCCTTCTCAGTATGCACGTTATGCATGCTAACTGCTCGAATGCGTAGGGCGCGGCATTCGCTTTTCGCAGCATGATGGTGGGGTCAAAGGACGGCACGATTAGGCGAGAAGGGAATCTACCATGGCAAACGTTCAGACCGTGACGCTCAACAACGGCATCGAGATGCCGCGTGAGGGCTTCGGCGTGTTCCAGGTGCCCGACCCTGCGGTATGCAAGCAGGCGGTGCTCGACGCCATCGACTGCGGCTATCGCCTCATCGACACGGCGGCGGCCTACATGAACGAGGAGGCGGTGGGCGCCGCCATCCGCGAGAGCGGCGTGGCGCGCGAGGAGCTCTTTGTCACCACCAAGCTCTGGGTGCAGGACGCAAGCTACGAGGGCGCCAAGGCGGCACTCCAGACCTCGCTCGACAAGCTCGGCCTCGACTACCTGGACCTCTATCTCATCCACCAGCCGCTCGGTGACTACGTGGGGGCCTGGCGCGCCATGGAGGAGGCGTATCGTGCCGGCACCGTCCGCGCCATCGGCGTGTGCAACTTCTACCCGGCGCGCCTGGCGGACTTCTGCGAGACCGTCGAGGTGACGCCTGCCGTGAACCAGGTGGAGCTTCACCCGTTCTTCTCGCAGGAGGCGGCGCTCGCCACGATGCGCGAGTACGGCGTGGTACCCGAGGCGTGGGGTCCCTTCGCAGAGGGCAACCACGGTATCTTCACGCATCCCGTCCTTACCGCGATTGGCGAGAAGTACGGCAAGACTGCGGCTCAGGTGGCTCTGCGGTGGAACATCCAGCGCGGTGTGGTGGTTATCCCCAAGTCCGTGCACCGCGACCGCATGGAGCAGAACATCGACGTGTGGGACTTCGAGCTTACCGCGGAGGACATGGCGCAGATTGCCGAGCTCACCCTTGACCACAGCGAGATCGTGAACCACGACGATCCGGCGTTTGTGAAGATGCTCCACGGCGTGAGCAGCGTGAGGACTCGTCTTTAGCGACGCAGGCGTACAGGGGACGCTTTGCTGGGAGCATCGATGCTGCCGGCAGAGCGCCCCTTTCCGGAACATGTGAATTGTTTGAGCTACACGCGCACCACGTAGCCCTCCTTGCGCGGGGCGGCGGCGGGCTCGGGGCCGTCGGCGTAGCCGAGCGCGATGGCGCCCACACCGCGCAGCGCCTCGGGCAGGCCCCACTCCTTGAGGAGCGCCTTGCCCTCCTCGCTGTCGAAGATCTCGCGCTCGCGATGGATCCAGCAGCTGGAGAGGCCCACGGCGTGCGCCGCGAGCATGAGGTTCTCGAGCACGCAGGAGCCGTCCTCCACGAAGGTGCCGCGTCCGCCGTCGGCGAGCACCACCACGATGGCCGGCGCGCCGTAGTACGGGTCGGTTTCCTTGCCCATGACGGCGGCGTTGAGCGCGCGCAGGCGCTCGCGGGTCTCGGGGCCCGTCACGGCCACGATCACCGGCGATTGGTGCCCGCCGCCCGTGGGCGCGTAGGTGCCTGCGTCCAGCACGGCGTCGAGTGGCTCGGCGTGGCGGTGATCCTCGCGGGCGTGTGCCTTGCTCAAGTGCCGTCGCTTTTTGCGCGACATGCCCACAGCGATTAAACTAGTGCGCGGGTACGCTGCATGAAAGGGAGGGCAATGGGTGCCGAAACAACGAAACCCTTCGCGAATTGCGAGGATGTCCTAGCGTGTCCTGTCTGCGGGGAGCCGCTGAGCTTGTCCGGGACATCCTTGCGTTGCGTACGCAACCATTGCTTCGATTTGGGTCGCCAGGGGTACGTTAACCTGCTTGCGCATCACAAGGCGGCGGGACCGTATGATCGGGACTCGTTTCTCAGCCGACGCGCGGTCTTTTCAAGCGGGCTGTACGATGCGCTCGCTGCCGAGCTGTGCGACATCATGGTTTCACTCGACATCGAGGGCGTCGTTGTCGATGCGGGCTGCGGCGAGGGTTTCTTCTCGAGCCGTTTGGCGGAGCGTTTCGTGCCGCCGATCCGGCTCTTCTCGTGTGATATCTCCAAAGATGCCGTTCGCCTCGCCGCAGGTGCGGACCGCGAGGGCTCCGTTGCATGGCTCGTGGCAGACTTAACCGCGATTCCCCTGCGCGACCACTGTGCGAGCTGCGTCCTCAACATCTTCTCGCCGGCAAACTATGGGGAATTCCAGCGTGCGCTCAAGCTCGGCGGCTTTCTCATCAAGGTGGTGCCGACCCCAAACCACTTTCGTGAGATTCGTGAGCGGGTCAGTGACAAGGCGCCTGAGCGAGGAGATTACTCAAACGAGCGGGTGATCCGGCACCTCTCCGATATTTGCGGGATACGGGAGAGGCGCGTGGTAACCTCCACGATCCGCATGACGCAAGAGCAGCTCGTCGCAGCGGTTGAGATGTCACCGATCATGTTTGGGATCGACGGCTCGACTCTCGACTGGACGTCAGTCGATACGCTCACCATGGAGGCGGAGATCCTGGTGGGGACGTTTGATCAAGCCGCCCGCCTCTAGGCGGATGCAGGCTCCGCGAGCACCGTCCCCTCAGGGAACGCGCGGCGGAAGACCCAGCGCGAGAGCGGGCCCGCCACCAGCAGGTTCCACGGCAGCGCGGCGACGAAGTTCCACGGGATGTTCGCGATCCACGTGGGCAGGATCATGGCCGGGTCGCCCACGTGCGTGAACGCCTCGAGCGCGCCGTAGAGCGACATGAAGAGCGCCATCGGGAAGACCATCATCGTGCTCACGGCCAGCGTGATGGCAAGGCGGCTGCTCTTGCCCGGCGTCACCAGGAAGCGGAACGCAAACCACTTGGCAAACCGGCTGGCGAGAAGAACGTCCAGCAGCATCGCCACCACGTAGGCCGGCGGGAAGCCGAGCCATGCGTCGGCCAGCGTTCCGGAGCCGAAGCTCCAGCCATGCACGCGAGCGACGTTGTAGACGGACATCCAGAGCACCATGCAGAAGCACATGATGATCGTAAAGATGAGGCTCTCGCGTTTGTTGGTGGGCATGGGGGCAGACCTTTCTCGACGGGACCCGCGGGGCGGGCGAATGCGAGGAGCTACCCTACCAACTTTTCACGTCGCGCGTAAGCGGTGATTTTGTGGCGGACGCCCCTGCGCGACGGATGTTCCGGAGGGTTCTGTCGCACGCGGCTTGCGTCACGCCCACCCCAGGAGGTCGCGAATCACGTGGCTGGCGAGCATCTGGCCCATGATGGGCGGCAGGTAGCTCATCGTGCCCAGGAGCGACCCCTCGCGCAGCCACTGCTCGTCTGAGATGCGCTCCATGCGCACGGGCTCCTCGTCCGAGAAGAGCACGCGCAGGCCGCGGATGCCTCGGCGGCGGCACTCCTTGCGCATGACGCGCGCGAGCGGGCAGTTGACGGTGTCCTCGATGACGGCGAAGCGCAGGCGGCACGGGTCGAGCTTGTTGGCGCCGCCCATCGCGGAGAGCTCGGGGACGCCGCGCTCCTGGCACCAGGCGGCGAGGCGCAGCTTCTGGGCCACGGTGTCGATGGCGTCGATCACGTAGTCGAGCGGCCCGAGGGCGTCCATCTGCGCCGGAAGCGCGTCCTTGTCCAGAAACGCGGTGACGGCGGTGACGTCGGCCTGGGGGTTGATGTCGAGCGCCATGGCGCGCATGACCTCGGCCTTGGGTCGGCCGATCGTGCTCGTGAAGGCGAGCGCCTGGCGGTTGATGTTGCTCGACGCCACCACGTCGCGGTCCAGGAGCACGAGGTGGCCCACGCCGCCGCGGGCGAGCGCCTCCGCGCAGGACGAGCCCACGCCGCCGAGGCCGATCACGGCCACGCGCGCC
>CALUJT010000191.1 GCA_944321005.1 uncultured Atopobiaceae bacterium
AGGAACCACTTTGCAGATTCGCAAGATCGCCTTCATCGGCACCGGCATCATGGGCGCCCGCATCGCGGGCCACATCCTCGATGCCGGCTACGAGCTCACCGTCTGCAACCGCACCAGGGAGAAGGCCGAGGACCTTCTCGCCCGCGGCGCCCGCTGGGCGGACTCCCCGGCCCAGGCCGCGGCAGACGCCGACCTCGTCTTCACCATGGTGGGCTATCCCACGGACGTCGAGGACGTCTACCTCGCCACGGACGGCCTCATCCGCGCCGCCAAGAGGGGCGCCTGGCTCGTGGACCTCACCACGAGCTCCCCTCAGCTCGCGCGCGACATCCACGACGCCGCCGAGGTGGAGGACAAGCACGCGTTCGACTGCCCGGTGACCGGCGGCGAGCAGGGCGCGATCGACGGCACCCTCACGCTCATCATCGGCGCCACCGAGGAGCAGGTCGCGCCCGTCCTGCCCGTGCTCGAGTCCTTCTCGTCCCGCCGCTTCTACTTCGACCAGCCGGGCGGCGGCCAGACGGCGAAGCTCTGCAACCAGGTCTCGCTGGCGTCCTGCATGATGGGCTACGCCGACGCCCTCGCGCTCGCCCAGCAGTCCGGCATCGACGCCGCCCGCATGCTCGAGGTCATGGCGAGCGGCACGGGCGGCTCCGGCGCCTCCCGGACCCTCGCGCCCAAGTCCCTCGAGGGCGACTTCAAGCCGGGCTTCCTTGCCGAGCACCTGCGCAAGGACATCGGCCTCGCCCTGCAGCGCTCCGAGGAGCTCGACATCACGCTCCCGGGCGCCGAGACGGCCTTCACCCTCTTTGACATGCTCTGCCAGATCGGCGGCTCCCGCATGGGCACGCAGGCGCTCACCCTCCTCTACCAGGAGGAGGAGGCCTGTCGCGCGGCCGGGCTCGACTGGTCGCTCCTGGAGCAGGAGGACGAGGGCGACGGCTGCTGCTGCGGCCATGACCACGGCGAGGACCACGAGTGCTGCGGCGGCCACGGCCATGGCCACGAGCACGGCGACCACGAGTGCCACTGCCACCACTAGCATCAAACAGTTCTGTAAATTGGGGACTGTCCCCAATTCACATAAGGAGACGCACCAGTTTTGAACGGTACCGACATCCCGCAGAGCTCCATCGCGGTGCTCATCGACTTCGAGAACCTGGCCCTGGGAACCGGCCGCAGGAACCGCCGCGGCCACCAGGAGCCGGGGCCCCTGCCCGACGTCAAGCTCATCCTCGAGCGCCTCGTGGACAAGGGCCGCATCACCGCGAAGCGCGCCTACTGCGACTGGCAGCGCTTCGCCGACGCGGTCACGCCCCTTCACGAGCTGGGCATCGAGCTCATAGAGATCCCCGACCGCGCCTACACCGGCAAGAACTCGGCGGACATCCGCCTCGCCGTGGACGCCATGGAGATCTGCCTCACGAAGGACCACATCGACACCTTTGCCATCCTCTCCGGAGACTCGGACTTCTCGCCGCTCGTCTCCAAGCTCAAGGAGTTTGGCAAGACGGTCATAGGCGTGGGCATGAAGGAGGCCACGAGCAGTCTTCTGGCCGAGGTCTGCGACGAGTTCATCTTCTACGAGGACATCACCCGCGGTGCGGGCATCCCCGACTTCTCCGGCAAGGTCCCGCGCGAGAAGCAGAGCTGCTACCAGCTGCTCTTCGAGACGATCGACGCCCTCCAGCGCGAGAGCGACTCCTTCATCCTGGCCTCGCGCCTCAAGGACACCATGAAGCGCAAGCGCCCGCAGTTCTCGGAGTCCAGCTACGGCTACCGCTCGTTCACGGCGCTTCTGCGCGAGGCATCGAAGCTCGGCTTCATTGAGATTCACCAGGACCCCAAGAGCGGCACGGCCGTCGTCGACGGGTTCTGCGAGTAGGGAGGAAACATGGCAGATACCGAGAGCTCGCAGATCGCGGGCCTTATCGAGGAGCTCTCCGGCTCCAGCAGGCGCCGCCGCCAGGAGGTCGCCCACAAGATCGCCCTGGCGGCGAAGAGCAACCCCCAGACGGTCGAGCCCCACGTCGACGCGCTCGTCGACGCGCTCTTCCGGCCCGAGGCCCAGACGCGCTGGGAGGTCCTCGACGCGCTCACGAGCATCGCGCCCCACGATCCCGACCTGGTGACGGGGGCCTTCGAGGGCGCCGAGGCGTCGCTTTTCGATGACGGCTCCGCCACCGTGCGGCTCGCGTCCTTCGTGTTCCTGTGCAGGTTCGGCTCCAGCTCCGAGCAGCGCTCCGACGAGGTGTGGCCGCTGCTCGACGAGGCCATCCAGTGCTACCACGGCGACGCCGAGTACCGCGACATGCTCGTCGCCCTTCTCGGCCTCGCCCAGGGCAAGGCGTCCGCCGCGACCAAGGAGTCCCTCGCCGCGCGCGTGCGCTTTGACGCGGAGAGCGGATCTGGCTACATCAGGTCCTTCTCGGCGGAGATCCTCCAGGCCATCGGGTAGGGTCTAGGCCGACTCGCCCCCAAGGGAGCGTTCAGGTGGCTTGCAGCCTTGTACGCCCGGCCGGGAGTTTCCGGTCTGGGCGGAGGGGCGCCGCGGAGCGTGTGGCGGTGGGGGCTACAATCACAGGGATTGACGACGGGTGCGCCGCTCCGGCGGCACGCCCCGTGGAGAGGAGAGACATGGCCGAGGACGTCGAGAGGGACGAGCCCGCGGAGGCCGAGGAGCCCAAGGTGGCCGACGAGACCGCTGCCGAGAAGGACGCGGGCGAGAAGGACGCGGAGCCCGCCAAGGACGCGGAGCCGGTCGCCCCTGACGCGCAGGCCGACGCCCCCGCGCCCGGGAAGCGCGCCGTCCCCACGCTGGGATGGGTCGCCCTGGTGGTCGTCGCCCTTGCGGTCGGGCTTCTCGTCGGGCGCTTCATGCCCGGGAGCTCGAGCACGATCGCGCTCGCCGGCAAGACCACGCTCGCCGCGAGCGAGCTCGACAGCGTCATCGCCGCCTACACCTACAAGGGGGAGACGTTCGACATCACCGCCCGCGAGGTCATCGACGAGATGGGCGGGACGGAGGGCGCCGCGAACGACGACGGGACCTACGGCGTCCCGGCAGCGGGTGACGTGGTGACCTATGCCCAGAACCAGCTCATCCTCAGGGACGCCGAGGAGCGCGGCCTCACGGCCACGGAGGAGGAGACGACGGAGCTCGCCGAGCAGTCCTTCGGCACCTCGGACTTCGACACCATCTCCTCGACCTACGGCTACGACAAGGACTACATCGCGACCATGGCCACGATGACCAAGCTGCGCGACGCCGTGGTGGACGTGACCCTGCCCGAGCAGCCCACCGCCCCGTCCTCCCCGGAGGACGGCCAGGAGGACGTGGCGACCGCCGAGTACGCGAGCTACGTCATTGGGCTTCTCGGCGACGAGTGGGACGCCGAGGCCGGCACCTGGGCCCGCACGGACGGCGACTACTACGCCACGCTCTCGAGCTACGAGTTCACCGCCGACGCGGCCACCTACGACGTTGCCCAGGCCGCCTACCAGGTCGCCTACGGCGCCTACTCCGACGCCTACACCGAGCTCTCCAACGAGTGGGTCGCCTACACGCGCGACCTGCTCTCCAACGCGACGATCCAGCTCGGGTCCCTGGCGGCCTCGTGATGCGCGTAGCGATAAGCGCCTGCCTGCTTGGAGCCCCCGTTCGCTACGACGGGAGCTCCAAGCCCGTCTCTGAGGTCCGGGAGCTCGCGCGCAAGGTGGACGTCCTGCGGGTGTGCCCGGAGACCGCGAGCGGGCTTCCCGTGCCGCGCCCTCCCGCCGAGCAGCGGGACGGGCGCGTGTTCCTCTCGGACGGGCGCGACGTGACCGCGGAGTTTGCCCTCGGTGCCGAGCGCTGCCTCGACGCCACGAGACGCTCGCCGGTCTCTTTGGCCGTGCTCAAGGCAAAGAGCCCCTCCTGCGGCGCTGGACTCGTCTACGATGGAACCTACTCTGGAAGGCTTGTTCCGGGCGACGGCGTCTTTGCCGCCCGCCTGAGGGAGGAGGGGGTCTGCGTGGTTACCGAGGACACCGTGAGGGATTGCAGGCCGAGCGTCGAGCATCCCGTGGCCATCGTGCTGGGCTCCGGCCTGGGGCACCTGGGGAGCCTCGTGCGCCCCGTCCGCCGCATCGACTACCACGACATCGACGGCTTCCCCCTCTCCGCGCGCCCGGTGGCGGGGCACCGCTTCGAGGCCACCGTGGGCACGATCGACGACGTCCCGGTGGTCGTCTACCCCGGGCGCATCCACCTCTACCAGGGCTACTCCGCCGCCGAGGTGACCTCGCTCGTGCGCCACGC
>CALUJT010000192.1 GCA_944321005.1 uncultured Atopobiaceae bacterium
GCAGCTCCACGGCTGCATCCGCCGCCTGGCGGACGACCTGGGCGCGGCCGCGGCCACCGGGACGGACGGCCCTCTCGGGGGCGGGCTCCTGCGCCTGCGCAGCGACTTCGCGCGCCTCGCCTACACCGCGCGCGAGGACTCCTCCGCCCCGGCGCGCGTGACCGACCTCCTGGACATGTTCGCCACGCTCGCCCAGCGCACGGCCTACCTCACGGGAAGCTCGGACTGGACGGAGGAGCACGCCGAGCAGCACGGCCGAGCCCTCGCCGCCCTCTCCGAGCTCACGAGCGAGCTCGACGTGGCCCTGCGCCTCGAGTCCGCGGACGCGTGCGAGGCGCTCCTGCCCCGGGCGCACGCCCTTCTCGCCCAGACAAAGATCCGCGAGGACCGCTTCCGCATCTTCTTCCAGGGCTACCTCAACCTGGTCATCCTCATCCTGCGCACCGCGGCGGACCCGCACCAGCGCCCCTGGCGTCTCACCCCGCGCGGGCTGGCGCGCGTGGCCGTCTTTCGCAAGCGCCCGAGCCTCGACTCCTTTGAGATGCGCTTTGCCGTGCGCTGCGGCGTCGTGCTGGCCGTGAGCTGCACCGTCAACCTGCTCTTCCCGGTGGAGAAGCTCTACTGGTTTGCGCTCCACGCGTTCCTGCTGCTGCAGCCCTTCCCCGACGAGTCCGTCCGGCGCATGCGCACCCGCATGGTGGGGACGGCCATCGGCTGCGTCTTCGTGCACGCCGTGGCGCTCCTCAACCTGGACTACGCGGGCATAACCATCCTGGGCATGCTGCTCGTGGCGCCCCTCTACGCCTCCAAGCCGGGCTCTGTGACCTCGGCGTTCTTTGCCACGGCCTACGCCGTGACCATGGCCAGCGTCTCCATAGACGACTCCTACGCCACCGGCATGCGCCTCGTGAGCCTGGTGCTGGCCGTCGTGACCGTGGCGCTGGTCAACCGCCTGGTGTGCCCCACCTCGGACCGCCGCCTCTTCGTGGCCAACGTGCGCCAGCTGTTCGACATGATCGAGCGCTACTGGGACCTCGTGCGCGAGACGCTCGTGGGCCGCGTGGACACCGTGGTCTCCTCCGAGACGCTGCTCCACTTCCAGATGGTCCACACCCAGGCGGCGCGCTTCGTCGAGGAGCTGGGACGGGACGGCGAGAAGGACCCGGAGGTCGTGGAGCTCGCGCGGTACCGCAACGCCGCCGAGCGGGCGACCTTCTGTCTGTGGGAGATCATGTGCGAGCTGGAGCAGCTGGAGCTCATGGTGCGCCTGAGGGAGGTGCGCCCCGAGGAGCACCGGACGTTCACCAAGATCGTGGAGCTGGCCCAGTCCAACTGCGACCCGCGCCGGTTTGGCACCGGCGTCGCGGACGCGCGCGGTCTCGTGGCGAGGCTCTCCGAGCCCGACCTGCGCTACGTGCTGGGCCAGTACATCGAGCGCGCCGGGGAGCTGAGGCGCGCCATCGACGACGCCCGGGGCGCCCTGGTGGAGAAGCCCACGTACCTTGACGAGGTTCGCAGCTGACCCAGCGGTGACCCATTCGGCGGTGACCCTGTCCCCTTTGGGTCACTTACGGGCTTTGTCGAACTCGTCCTTGAAGGAGCCGAACATCTTCCCGAAGGAGCCGAGCTGCTTGCCGGCGGCCTTGGCGACCTTGTCGCCCGTGGTGGCGGGCTTCTTCTTTGCAACCGTCCTTCTCGGCACCTCGGGTGCGGGAGCGTAGGTCTTGGGCTTCCGCGCGCCGGCAGAGGCAGGGGACGCCTTCTCGGGCAGGCCCTCGGCGGGACGCTCCACGCGCACGTCCGCCGCGCTTATCGCCGGCGCCTGCGGGACGGGCTCCGGCTCTGCAGCCGTTGCCTCGGAGATGGCACGCTTCGCCTTGCCCAGAGCGCGTCCCAGCGCGAAGGAGCCCTTGTCCACGGCCTCGCCCGCGGCGGCACCGACCTTCTTGCCCACCTGCGAGGCCCCGGCCTTGGCGCGTGCGTAGCCCTCGCCCGCGGCGCCCGCGAGGCCGCCGTCGAGCTCGACGGAGCGACCTCCGGCATCCACGACCATGAAGCCGTCCCGGTAGCCGACCACCATCTCGGGCCTTATCACGAAGGAGCCAAGGAGGGCGCGCGCCAAGCTTCCGTCCGTGGTGGAGAAGCGCTGGACCCGCCCGTTCTTCTCGTCAAACTCGGCGTCGGAGACGTAGCCGAGAGGCTTGCCGTCCACGGTCCTGGCGTCCATGCCGGACCAGATGATGCACGAGTCCCAGTCCACGCCGAGACGGCGGACGGCAGCCGCGTCCATGCCGTCCTCGGGCCTCGTGACCATGACGTTGGCGCCGTCGAGGGCGAAGGAGTCGAGCGCGACGAAGGCGTCCTCGCGCTTGACCACGCCCGCCACGTCCGGCCGCTTGACCATGAGGCCGATGACGAGCTTGCCGCCCGGGGAGAAGACGGCGTTGTGCACCTTGCCGAGCTTCTGGAAGCGCTCGGTGACGGTGCCGTCCTTGGCCGTCTTGGGCTTCTTTGCCAGAAGAACGCGCCTGCCGACGAGCTCGGAGACCTTGAGCACGCCTAGGCCTCGGGGATCTCGTCCTCGTCCACGACCTCGACGTGGACGGCCTCGGCAGCGGTCTCGCCGGCCTCGGAGGGGGCGTCCGCCATGGCGGCCACGCGGTCGGTCACGGTGGTCACGGCGTCCTGCACCTGGGCGGAGGCGTCGGCCACGGCGTCGGAGAGGGACTCGCGGAGCTGGTCCATGCGCTCGCGGGCGAGGTCGACCTTGGCGCGCAGCTCGTCGGTCTTGGCGTCGACGGTGGGACGGAAGTCGTTGATCTTGTCGGTCACGACGCCGGCGCCGCGCTCATAGGTGTCAACGGCGGAGTCCCACGCGTCGTTCATGGCGTCGGCGGCCATGGCGCGGCTCTCGGCGCCGGAGCGCGGAGCGAGCATGAGGCCGGCGACGACGCCCGTCGCGGCGCCGAAGATGCTGCCAAGGATGAAACCGACTGTCTTCTTGTTCATGTCTTCCTCCTGTTGGTAGGACACTGCGAGGCGCGATGGGTGCGCCGGCTAACGAACGAGGTGCGGGCGGGGAACGTCCTTCATCCCCCAGGGGTCGTCGTCGACGGGGTCGGGCTCTTCGGCGGGCTCGGGGTCCGCCGGGGCCGGCTCGGGGTCGTCCGCGGGGACGGCGGGCTCGGGAGCCTCCTCGGGCTCGGCGACGTCCTCGGGCTCGGGCGCGGGCGCAGGGACGGGCTCGGGCTCCGGCGCGGGCTCCGGCGCGGAAACGGGCTCGGGCTCGTCCTCGAGGATGGGCTCGTAGGCGGCATCGACGAACTCGGACACCATCGTCTCCCCCTCGTAGGGTGCCTCGTCCAGCGGGGCCTCGTCGAGGGGGGCGTCCTGCTCGGGGGCCTCGTCCAGGGGCTCGTCGAGGCTCTCGACGAGCGAGACCAGGCCGCTCGCGATGGCCTCGACGTCGGGCTCCGGCTCGCCGCCGCCCGAATACGCCCACTGGAGAATCCAGGCCGCGCTCGAAAGGGCGCCTGCCACGAGGACGTCGTCCGGGCAGGCGAGGGTGATCTCGTAGGTGCGCTCGCCGATCTCGACCGTCTGGCCGCTCGTCACGTCACCGGCGGCGTCCGTCTGGGCGAGGAGCTCCACGGTGACGTGCTCGAGCAGGTGGGCCAGCTCGGTGTCCGCGACGACCTCGCCAAAGCTTGAGGAGGCGTCGCCCAGGCACATGTGGTCCGCGAGGCCGGGCATGATGCCGAGCACGAGCTCGGTGCCCTCGGGGTCCTCGCTGGTCATGAGCGGTGCGCTGGGGGAAACGGAGACCACGGCCTCGAGGTTCCTCGGCCCCACCGTGACCTTGCTGATGTCGAAAAGCTGGGCCATCGAGGCTCCTCTCAATCTGCCGGACGGGCACGCCGACGATGGCGTACCCGTCCATTGTAGTTAAAGTGTCGCCGCGGGGCCTACTCCTTCGAGGAGTCGTTGCCCTTCTCGCCGCCAGCGTTGTCGTCCTCCGCCTCGGCGGCGGGCTCGGGGGCTATGACGCGCAGCATGGAGAGCCGGCGGCCGCGCATGGACTGGACGCGGAACTGGAAGTCATCCTTCTCGATGACGTCACCGGGATGGGGGACCTTGTCCGCGAGCTCCAGAACGAATCCGGCGATGGTCTCGTACTCCTCGCTGTCCTCGATGGGCCAGCCGAGCTCGATGGCGTCGTCGATGGAGAAGCGGCCGTCGACGAGCCACTCGCGGTCGGAGAGCTTGGTGAGGTACTTGTTGT
>CALUJT010000193.1 GCA_944321005.1 uncultured Atopobiaceae bacterium
GATGCCCTTCGCCCTGGAGATCGTGCGCCACTACCTGGGGGACGAGGCGGTGGAGCGCGTCCGCGCGGGTGTGGTGCTGTAGCCCCGCCGTCCCATGTCTCGCGTCACGAGCGCCGTCGTCCCGTTGCGGGGCGACGGCGCTTTCCCTGCCTCTCGTGTACCATGGACGCATGGAGAGAAGAGAGCTCACATACCGCGACTACGCCGCGTTCGCGCGGCAGACGCCCGATGAGATCGCGCGCGACTGCGAGGTCCAGGTCTTTCGCGCCACGGGCCCGGGCGGGCAGGGCGTGAACACGACCGACTCGGCCGTGCGCATGCGCCACGTCCCAACTGGAATCACCGTGGTGTCTCGCGAGTCCAGGAGCCAGCTCCAGAACCGGGAGCGGTGCCTCCAGAAGATCCTGGAGACGTGTCGCCGTCGCGCCGTCCCGCCGCGGCCCCGCAAGAAGACACGCGTGCCCGCGTCCCAGAGGCGCCGACGCCTGGAGTCCAAGCGCTCCCGCGGCCAGCTCAAGCAGCTTCGTCGCCGCGTGGACGGGGAGTAGGGGACGTTCGTCGCCGGCGCCCGTACGAGGGCTCGAATGAAGAGGGGGGGGAGAAATGGCGGCCACGCTGAGGGACTGCGTCTACGGACAGGCCGTGGCGGACGCGCTGGGCGTGCCGTACGAGTTCAGGGCGCGCGACACCTTCCGCTGCGAGGGGATGGCGGGCTATGGCAGCCACCATCAGCCGACAGGCACCTGGAGCGACGACACCTCGATGACGCTCGCGGTCTGCGACAGCTATCGCGAGCTGGGGCGCATTGACATAGACGACATCAGGGCGCGCTTCGTCGCGTGGTACCGCGAGGGCGCCTACACGGTGGACGGCCTCTTTGACATCGGCGGGGCAACGGCGCGGGCTCTCGAGCGGGGCCGCGGGTGCGATGGCCCGCGCGACAACGGCAACGGCTCGCTCATGCGCACGGTGCCCCTGGCCTTCACGAGGGCGACGGACGACGAGGTGCGCGCGGTCTCGGCCATCACGCACGCCCACCGCACCTCGACGGAGGCCTGCGTGCGGATGGTGCGGGTGGCGCGCTCCCTCGTTTCCGGCGAGCCCCTCGAGAGCGCGGTCCCGGACTTCGACGCCCTTCTCGCCACTCCACGGGAGCGGGTCGGATCGGGGGGCTACGTGCTGGACACCTACCGGGCGGCGCTCTGGTGCCTCGTCACCACCGGCAGCTACGAGGAGTGCGCGCTCGCCGCGGTCAACCTCGGAGACGACACCGACACCACCGCCGCCGTCGCCGGGGCGCTCGCGGGCATCGTCTACGGCATGGAGGGGATTCCGGAGGGCTGGCTCTCCGCTCTTCGCGGCAGGGACGTCATCGAGGCGTGTCTCTTCTAGAATGGAACGTATTCATCAGGCAGCACGTCATTGAGGAGGAGCCGTCATGCCCGTCGTCCACACCTACTGCAGCGCTCCCATCTCCGAGTCCGCGCGCGAGGCGCTCAAGATCGCGTACGGAAGGGCCATCGAGGCCGTTCCCGGCAAGTCCGAGGCATGGCTCATGTGCCTCTTCGAAGACTCGACGCCCATCTACTTCGCGGGAGACGACTCCGAGCCCTCCGCCTACGTCGAGGTGGGCGTCTTCGCGCGCTCCGAGGTCCCCGCCGCCGCGTGGGAGCGCTTCACCGAGGAGGTCACCCCCGCCATCTCCCGCGAGCTGGGCGTCGACCCCTCGCGACTCTACATCCGCTACGGCTGGACGCCGAGCTTTGGCTGGAACGGGGCTAACTTCTGATGGGGGAGGCACGCCTGGGGGACGCGGAGCGTCTTGCGGCGTACGACTCCTTCGCGCAGGATGTGCGCGCCGAGCTTGCCACCACGAAGGAGCGCATGGCCGAGCTCGCGGCTGCGGGCAAGGTGAAGACCGCGACCTACCGCCAGCTCTTCGCCGCGCGCGTGACCCTCAAGGAGATTGACGGTCGCCTCGCCGAGCGCGGGCTGTAGGTCGGCCCGCTGCGAGGTTTGTCTGTTCGTGCGATGCCGGGAGAATCCGCTGCGGGGTTTCGCCCTTCGTGCGATGCAATTTTGCCGTCATTCAGACGGTCTGCCTCGCAAAAGCGCAGTTGGCGATTTCCAAAGGGGCATCTCGAACCGCCGCACGGCGTAAAAATGCATCGCACGAAGGGCGAAACCCCGCAGCGAACCTGTCCCGGCATCGCACGTGAGCCCAAACTATGCATGCGGTCATTCCGCTAGCGCCCCGCCGAGCCGAGACAGCGCTCGAGACCGGCGGAGGAGAGGCGCGCGCCCAGTGAGGCGCGCTCGCGAAGCCCCTGCTCGTCCAGCGGCGGCTCGTCCATGATGACGTCATCGTAGAAGCGATAGAACCCGGCGCTCACGAAGCGCAGCGCGTCCCCCGCGCCGACGGAGCCCAGGTCATAGACCCGAGACGCCGTCTCGGCAAAGAGCGAGGTCGTCCGTGTCTCGAGCTCACGGCGCAGCGAGATGCCCACCTCGCTCTCGAGCAGCACCCGGGCCACCGCGCGGCGCTCGAAGAAGAACCTCAGGAAGGCGAGGCATATCTCCTCCTCGGAGAGCCCTCCCTCCCTCACCCTGTCCGAGAGGGCGTCGAGCTCCTGGAGCAGCTGCCGGACGACGGAGTCCACGATGTCGTAGACGTCGCGGAAGTGGTCGTAGAAGGTCGAGCGGTTGACGCCGCGCTCGGCGCAGAGGCGCGTCACGCGGATGCGGTGCAGCGGAGCCTGACCCATGAGCTCGAGGGTCTTCCCTCGTATGGCCTCCTCGACGTCACCCCTTCCGCACCTTGCCACAGCCTCTCACCCCTTTGAAGAGCACGCTCGCAGATGACCGACATTTTACCAAAACCTGTTGGTTGACCTGCACAAACGCCAACGAGCACAGTTGAGGTCACGGAAAGGACCGCCAACAGGAGGTGCGCATGAGGAACTACATGGATCTCACCGGTTGCGTGGCCATCGTCACGGGCGCGTCGTCAGGTCTCGGCTACGGGTACGCCAAGGCGCTCGCGGAGAACGGCGCCAAGGTCGCCGCCTTCGCCCGCCGCGTGGAGAAGCTCGAGGCGCTCGCCGCAGAGATCGAGGCCGCCGGGGGCTCCTGCCTGCCCGTCGCCTGTGACGTCTCCGACGAGCAGCAGGTCATCGACGGCGTGGTCAAGGTGGTGGAGACCTACGGCAAGGTCGACATCCTCGTCAACAACGCGGGCATGATCGAGTACTGCCCGACGGTCGACCTCCCGCTGGAAAAGTGGCAGCGCGTGGTGGACGTGAGCCTCACCGGCTACTTCCTCATGGCGCGCGAGTGCGCGAAGCAGTCGATGATTCCCAACAAGTACGGCCGCATCGTCAACACGGCCTCGATGTTCGGGCACATCGCGAGCTTCCACAACCCGATTCTGGTCTACAACGCAACCAAGGGCGCGGTGCCCAACTTCACGCGCAGCCTCGCACAGGAGTGGGCCGAGTACAACATCACCGTCAACGCCATCGGCCCGGGCATGTTCCCGTCCGAGATGATGGTCGTGGACGACGCCACGCGCGACTACCTCGCCACGCGCTGCCCCATCGGCCGCCCCGGCGTGGTCGACGAGCTCTGCGGCCAGCTCCTGCTCTTCTCGAGCGACGCCTGCAGCTACACCACGGGCCAGACCATCTGCATCGACGGCGGCTGGACCTGCGTCTAGGCCCACCCGACAGGGAGAGCCCCCACCGGGCCGGGAGTTCACGCGGACTCCCGGCCCGACTCGTGTCCCGCGTGCGCTACTCCTCCGGGGCGAACTGCGCCTCGTAGATCCTCTTGTAGCGGCCGCCCGCGGCGAGGAGATCGTCGTGCGTGCCGCGCTCGGCGATGCGGCCCTCCGCCACCACGCAGATGAGGTCGGCGTCGCGCACGGTGGAGAGGCGGTGCGCCACCACGAAGCTCGTGCGGCCCTCCATGAGGCGGGCGAGCGCCCGCTGCACCAGCAGCTCGGTGCGCGTGTCTATGTTGCTCGTGGCCTCGTCCAGGATGAGCATGGCCGGTCGCGCCAGGACCACGCGCGCGATGCACAGGAGCTGCCTCTGCCCCGCCGAGAGCGAGGCGGAGCCGTCGAGCACGGTGTCGTAGCCCTGCGGCAGGCGCATGATGAAGTCGTCTGCGTAGGCCTCGCGGCAGGCTGCGCGCACCTCCTCGAGCGTGGCGTCCGGGCGGCCCAGGGACACGTTCTCGCGCACGGTGGCGCGCCGCACCCAGGTGTCCTGCAGCACCA
>CALUJT010000194.1 GCA_944321005.1 uncultured Atopobiaceae bacterium
GGCGCCCGCCCCTCCCCGCGCGGCCCGCCACCTGCTCAAGGAGGTCGTAGGTGCGCTCGGCGGCGCGGAAGTCCGGGAGCTTGAGCATGGTGTCCGCGTTGATCACGCCCACGAGCGTGACCTCCGGGAAGTCGAGTCCCTTGGCGATCATCTGGGTGCCCACGAGCACCGCGCACTCCGCCGCGTCGAACTGCTCGAGCAGGCGCTGGTGGGCGCCCTTGGCCCGCGTGGTGTCCGCGTCCATGCGGATGACCTCGACGTCCGCGGGCAGGAGCATCGAGAGCTCGTCCTCCACGCGCTGGGTGCCCACGCCAAAGGCGGCGAGGTATCGGCTCCCGCAGTTGGGGCACGTGGTGGACGGGTCGGGGTCGGCGCGCACGGGCCAGCTGCTCCCGCGGGTGTGGCAGGCCAGGAGGTGCCCGCGCTCGTGGTAGGTGAGCGCCGTGGAGCAGTGCGGGCACTCCGGCACGCACCCGCACTCGCGGCACATGAGGAAGTTGGCGAAGCCGCGGCGGTTGAGCATGAGGACGGCCTTCTCGCGGCGCTCGACAACGCCGCGCAGGGCCTCGACCAGAGGCGCCGAGAAGATCGAGCGGCCGCCGGAGCGGAACTGCTCCGCCATGTCCACCACGGTGACGCGCGGCAGCACGGAGCCCGCCGGCCGCTCCGGCATCTCCACGCGCACCCAGCGCGCGCCGCGGAAGGCGCCCTCGCGACAGCGGGCGAGCGCCTCGAGGGAGGGCGTGGCGGACCCCAGGACGAGCGCCGCCCCGCGCTCGAGGGCGAGCTCGGCGGCGACCTCGCGGGCGTGGTAGCGCGGGGACTTGTCCTGCTTGTAGGAGCCCTCGTGCTCCTCGTCGATGATGACGAGGCCCGGGTCCGCGAGGGGCGCGAAGAGCGCCGATCGGGCGCCCACCACCACGCGGGCGCGCCCCGCGCGGACGAGGTCCCACTGGTCGAAGCGCTCGCCCGCCGAGAGGCGCGAGTGCAGCACGGCGACCTCGTCTCCGAAGCGGCTGCGAAAGCGCCCCACGGTCTGCGCCGTGAGGGAGATCTCCGGCACGAGCACGAGCGCGCCGCGACCCGCCGCGAGGGCGCGCTCGATGGCGGCGAGGTAGACCTCCGTCTTGCCGGAGCCCGTGACCCCGTCCACGAGCACGACGTCCCCCCGGGCGGCGGCCCGGGCCTCGTCGATGGCCGCAAGCGCCTCGAGCTGGCCCGCGGTGAGGCGCTCGGGGCGCGGGGCGGAGGCGGAAGAGAGCGTGGTGTCGCCCGTCCCTCGCAGCTCGCGCCTGCGCGTGACCGCCACGACGCCGCGGCGCTCCAGGGCGGAGACGGCGCTCGCGGCGCCGGGTATGGTGGCGGAGAGCTCAGACACACGCTGCGGGCCCTCGCGCAGGGCCTCGATCACCGCGCGCTGGCGGGAGGCAGTGCGGGGCGGGACGTAGTCGTTTGCGGCGGGCTCGAGCGCGGCCCAGCGCGCGTCCACGGCGCCCGCGCGCTCGCAGACGAGCTCCCAGGGGGCGTCGTCCGAGGCGCGGGTCACGCGCACCTTCTGGCCGGGAGCCAGGAAGGGGCGCACCGCCTCGCAGAGGGGGCACGCGTACTCCCGCGCCATCCACGCGGTCACGCGCGCCACCGCGTCGTCGAAGGCGGGAGGGGCGAGGAGCTGCTCCACGGGAAGGACCCTCGCCGGGTCCACCCCCTCCGGCGGCTCAGCGGAGACCGTCATCACGTAGCCCACGGCGAGCCTGTGCGAGAAGGACACGAGCACCGTGGCCCCCGTCGTCACGCCGGCGTCCGCGAGCTCGTCCGGCACGGCGTAGGAGAACGTGCCGTCGAGCTGGCGCGTTGGTATGTCGAGCGCGACGCTCGCGTAGCGCATGGCGGCCCCCCGTCCTTCTCGGCTCGTCTTCTCGGCTCGTCCTTCTATGCCGCAGGGTCTGCGGCCATCTGCGAACCACTTATTGTAGCCGAGGGACGGGGGCCTCCCGCCCGGGCGGGCTACCTGGAAGACCCTCCCCGACGCCCGGCCACGGCGGAGCGGACCTGCCGACGGGCGGAGCGGGCGGCGCCGCGCATGCGCCCGCGCGCGGCGCCCAGGGCGCCGGACATGTCGACGCCCAAAAGCGCGTTGGCCGCCCACAGGAAGAAGAGGAGCACCACCACGGGGATGACGAACGAGGTGACTATCATGACGGCGAGGCTCTCTATGAGGCGGTTGACCTGGTCGAGGACATCGTCCGTGAGGCTGGAGACGCCCTCCGTCACCATCTCCGGGATGCTGGCTATGAAGTCCAGGATGGAGCCGTCGCCCTCCTCCTCGGGCTGCTCCGCCTGATCGGCCTCCTGGTCCCCCGCCACCTGGGTCTGCGCGGAGACCTCGTAGGTCCTGTCCACCATGTCCGTCACGGCCACGCTCGCGGGCACCACGGCAAATAGAACGACGGCCATGAGCAGGGCCTTCACGCCAAGACGGGAGAGCGGACCGGTGACGGCGGAGCGCCGCATAAGAAGGAGGGAGCCCACGAGAAGCGCGCAGCCCACCGGGACGAGCACCCTGAAGGCAGCGAGGCCAAAGATCGTGAGCAGGTACTTCTCGAGGTAGATGACCATGAGGACGATGCCGAGGTCCGAGCTCACGTCCATGAGCTTGTCCGCCACGGGCGTGCCCACGTCGTCCGGGATGGCCGTGATCGCGGCCGAGAGCGCCGTGGACGAGGCCACGAGCGCCGTGACGTTTGCCTTCTTCTCGTCGAGCGTCTCTATGGTGGCGGCATAGGTCTCCGGCCTGGAGAAGACCTCCGCCAGCGGGAGGGCGGACACGAGGGCGAGAAGAACCAGGGCGGCGGCGAGGACCCTCCTCCAGCGATAGATCCCGTCCATCACGACGTCCGGCCGCGCCGCCAGCTCGTCGGGCACCTCGTACTCGATCTCGAGCTCGTCCATGCTCGCTCCCCTCGTTCGCTCTTGCATGTCGCACCCCCAGTCTTGCACAAAACGGGACGTGCCTGAAACGTGCAGAAAGCTGCACGTTTCAGGCACGTCCCGTTTTGTGCAAGTCGAGCCAGAAGAGGCTGGCGTCGTCGGAGCGCTTGAGGCGGGGGAAGCGCCGGAGGTCGGGGTCCGCGGCCTCGAACCCGCGCAGGCGCGCCAGGATGTCGCGGGCCCGCCCGGGCGTGAGGCACGCGAGCTCCGTCGCCGGGTCCGCCACGCCAAACGCCGCCGGACCGGAGCTGGCGAACGCGCGCCAGAAGCCGTCGCTCATGCCCGCGACGGACGCCACCGCCTCCCGTGGGAGCGAGAGGCGCCGCAGGTGCTCGAGGGCGGCACCGGTGGGGTCCAGGCTCCAGTAGCCTCCCACCGTGTTGCGGAGCAGGCGGTGCGCCCGAACGACGTCGTCCACCAGGCGGCGGCGCTCGGGGCCCGTGAGGGCGAGGCCGGGGTCGCGCTCGGACATGAGAGCGACCGCCCGGGCATCGAGCCCCTCGAGGACGTCGTCGGTGGAGACGACGAGCGAGCCGTCCCGCATGAGGGCAACCATGGGCGAGTCGCCCAGGCCGTAGAGCTCGACCGCATCCTCGCCAACGACCGCGAGCGCGAGCGTGGCCGAGGGCACCGCAAGAGGGTCCATCTCCGCGAGGGGCGCGCCCGCGGCGGCCTCGAGCTCCTCCCGGGCGAGCGAGACCGCCCCCGCGAGCGCCTCCTCGACCCGCGCCCCCGCGTCGAGCGCGGCGCAGGTGGCGGCGCCAACGGAGCGCGCCAGCCACTGCGCGTTCGTGGCGAAGCGGCCCGCGAAGAGCGGGTCGCCCGCAAGGTCGGAGGCCCCGTCTATGACGATGCCGTACGAGCCCGCCGCCTGGACGAAATCCTCGTTCGCCGCGTTGCCGCGGTCCGTGAGACAGAACGACCCTGCCATGGAGCCCCCGTTTTCTCGCCAGCCGCCAGCCTGACAGTTTGCCCGACTTGACAGTTTGCCCGGGTCCAGCTGTCAAGTTGGCCAACTTGACAGCTGGACCCGGGCAAACTGTCAAGTCGGGCAAACTGTCAGGCTCCCTCACGATACCACGGCCCCCTGCGCTACGCCGCCGGGCGGTACGGCTCCCCGGAGCGCTCGAGCGCCAGGATGACGCGCACGAGCTTCTTGCACGCGTGCGAGATGGCCACGTTGTAGTGCTTGCCCTCGGAGCACTTCTTCCCCAGGTAGGCCGCGAAGGTGGGGTCGTAGCGGCAGACGTGCTTGGTGGCG
>CALUJT010000195.1 GCA_944321005.1 uncultured Atopobiaceae bacterium
GACCAGCCCTTGTCGCGGAAGTGGCGCTTGATCTCGCCCATGATGGTGGGCGTGGCGTAGGTGGTGAACTCGAGGCCGCGCTCCGGGTCAAAGCGGTCGATGGCCTTGATGAGGCCGATCGTGCCCACCTGGATGAGGTCCTCGAGGGACTCTCCGCGGTTCTTGAACTTGGAGGCGAGGAAGCGCACCAGGTTGAGGTGGCTCACGATGAGCTGGTCGCGCGCCTCGGAGTCGCCCTCCTCCTTGTAGCGGCGGAAGAGCTCGCGCGTGCGGTCCTTGTCCCAGGCGACCCTCCTCCCCGCCGACCTGCGCGCCGCGCGCGAGGCGGCAGAGCGGTCCTCGGGGACCCTACTCATCGCGCGTCTCCCCCGATCGGATGACGAGGTGCAGCGTGCGCCCGTCCTCGGAGACGCTGAACACGTCGCAGACGGCGGAGAGCAGCACCTCCACCAGGTCGAGGGCGTCGTCCTCCGGGTCCTTCTCGCCCAGCGAGAAGTCCATGACCATGCCCTCGGAAGAGAGCGAGAAGGACACGTCGACCGCCTGGGGCCCCGTGGCGCAGCTGTAGACGAAGCCCTCCTCGGCCACCATGCGCACGTCCTCGACGGCCTCGACGCTCATGTCGCAGCACACGGCCAGGGTCGACGCGCTCATGCGCACGGTGCGCGCGAACGTCGCCTCGGCGGGAACGACAAGCCTCACGTTCTTCTGGTCCATCATCTCTCCCCCTCGCCTCTCGCTCGCTACTCGCCGTCGGCCGCCGGGGCGTCCGCCGCGGGGGCGTCCTCGACGCCCGCGCTGCCGTACTCGACGTAGCGCACGGGCGCGCGGCGCTCGGGCTCGGGGGCGGGCTGGGGCGCGGGCTCCGCCGCGCCCTCGAGGCGGGCGGCGGACTCGGGCGCGGAGCCCCCGCGCAGGCGGGACACGACGCTCGCCACGCCGGTGGCGGCGCTCTCCGCGACGCGGTTGACGGCGCCGGTCACGGTGGAGGCGGTTCCGGAGACGGAGGAGACGTCCTCGAGGATGCCGTTCACGCGCTCGAGCGAGACGGTGGCGGACTCGACGGCCACCTCCGTGCTCCTGAGGATGGGGACGACCTCCTTGGCGGCGGGCTCGAGCTCGTCGACGATGCCGTCGAGCTTGGCCACGACGGGCTGCGCCTGCTCGATGACCTGGGTCGCCGAGGTGATGGCCTCGTTCGCCGAGGTCGCGAGCTTCTCGATGTCGCGGCGGGCCGAGCGCGCGGTGAGCGCCAGCTCCACGACCGCCCACACGGCGATGACGACGAGCACGATCAGAGCGATCTCTAGGAAGTCCATTGCGCCCTCCTTAAGGCTTGGCTGCGGGGCGTGGCGCCCCGAACCTCCATTCTACCCAACTGGCGCCGCGCCATTCTCGCTCGTCGGGCCGGTGGCGCCCGCCTCCGAGGCGGCCTCGGCCACGTCGCGCCCGAGGGCGTCCATCCGCCACGCCTCCCAGCCGCGACCGCTGGGGTGGTAGAAGCACCCGCGCTCGAGCCCCTCGGGGAGGTAGCGCTGCGGGACCCAGCCGCCCGGGTAGTTGTGCGG
Organism: uncultured Atopobiaceae bacterium; assembly: GCA_944321005.1. Classification (GTDB taxonomy): domain Bacteria; phylum Actinomycetota; class Coriobacteriia; order Coriobacteriales; family Atopobiaceae; genus Thermophilibacter. The sequence goes on from CALUJT010000195.1 coordinate 1,569, forward strand.
GTAGAGGTAGGGCCCGTACTCGTCCGAGCCGGGGCGGTGACGGTCGCGCAGGTGGCTCGGCACCTCGCGGCGCGGGCCCCGGCGGACCTCCTCCAGCGCGGCGTCTATGCCGGCCTCGGCGGCGTTGGACTTGGGCGCCAGCGCCACGTAGGTCGCGGCCTGAGCCAGGTTGATGCGACACTCCGGCATACCTATGACCTCGGTGGCCCGGAAGGCCGCGTGCGCGACGAGAAGGGCCTGCGGGTCGGCGTTGCCCACGTCCTCCGAGGCGCAGATCATGATGCGCCGGGCTATGAACTTGGGGTCCTCGCCGGCGTCGAGCATGCGGGCGAGCCAGTAGAGCACGGCGTCCGGGTCCGAGCCGCGCATGGACTTGATGAACGCGGAGATGACGTCGTAGTGCATGTCGCCGGACTTGTCGTAGGGCAGCCCGCGGCGCGGGTTGGCCTCGAGGACGTGCTCGCGGGTGATGGTTGCGGGGGCGAGGTCCTTCTCGCCGTCCTTCTCGCCCGCCGGCTGGTCCACCATCTGACTCGCCAGCTCGAGCGAGGTGAGCGCCGCGCGCCCGTCCCCACCGGCGAGGGTCACGATCTCGTCCTCCGCCTCCGGCGAGAGGACGAAGCGGCCGGCCAGCCCCTCCGGCGCGGACACGGCGCGCTCCACGAGCTCGCGCACCGACGCGTCGTCCAGCGGCTGCAGCTCCACCACGCGGCTGCGGCTGATGAGGGCGGAGTTGACCTCGAAGTAGGGGTTCTCCGTCGTGGCGCCCACGAGGACGACGATGCGGTCCTCCACCGCGTGCAGGAGGGCGTCCTGCTGGCTGCGGTTGAAGCGGTGGATCTCGTCCACGAAGAGGATGGTGCGCCGGCCGTACGAGAGCAGTCGGCTCTCCGCGGCCTCGATCTCCCGCCGCAGGTCCTTCACCGTGCCGGTGATGGCGCTGACCTCGACGAACTCCGCGTGCGTGCTGTTGGCGACGATGCGCGCGAGCGTGGTCTTGCCCGTGCCGGCCGGGCCGTACAGGATCACCGACGAGAGCGTGTCGTGCTCGATGGCGCGCCGGAGCCAGCTGCCCGGGCCCACGGCCTTCTCCTGGCCGACGTAGCCGTCGAGCGTGGTGGGGCGCATGCGGGCCGCGAGCGGCGCGTTGTCGTTTTTGCGCGCGGTCTCCACGCGCGTGAACAGAGTCTCCATGGGAACGATTGTACGCCATCGCGGGGTTGCGCCACTTCGGCGATCTGAGGTCGCGTCCCCTTGTGATTGGGCACGCCTGTGCCATCCGCCCTCGCCCATACCGGCCGCGAGGGCCGGGCGCGCTCCTAGAGGTGGCGTGCGAGGAAGTCGTCCACGGTCCCCCAGTAGAGCTCGGGGTCGGTGCTCGCGGAGAGGCCGTGGCCGGCGCCGGGCACGACGAGCTTCTCCTTCTCCTCGCTCGCGCAGGCGTCGTAGCACTCGTCGAGCATCGAGAAGGGGACGAAGGCGTCCCCGTCGCCGTGGATGAAGAGCATGGGGACGCTCGCGGAGCGCAGGCTCTCCACGGAGGAGGCCGCCTCGAAGGTGTAGCCCGCGCGCAGCAGGCACGCCGCGTCGGCCATGTTCAGGATCGGAAAGCTCGGCAGGCCGAAGACGTTGTCCAGCTGCAGCACGAACTCGTCCCAGACGCTCGTGTAGCCGCAGTCCTCCACGATCAGGCGGACGTTCTCCGAAAGGCCGCTCATGCCGGAGGCCATCATCACCTCGGCGCCGCCCATGGAGACGCCAAAGAGGATGATCCGCGCCTCGGAATCGCGCGCGACGATGTCATCGATCCAGCCCAGGAGGTCCTTCGCGTCGCCGTAGCCCATCTGGATGAGGCCCGCGTCGACGTTGCGCTCGTGCCCCCGCGCGGCAGGAGCCAGCACGTTCATACCCAGCTGGGAGAAGTGATAGGCGTACTTGGCCATGTCCGCGGGCTCGCCGATGTAGCCGTGGCAGACCACGGCCCAGGTGTGACCGTCGGAGTAGGCGGCGCCATCGGCTCCGTCGAGCTCCCAGCCCAGGAGCACCGTCCCGTCGGACGCCTGGTGGGACACGCTGCGGCGCTCCGCCTCGAACCAGGAGGACGCCTCCTCGGCGTAGTCCTCGTCGAGCTTGGGGGCCTCGGCATAGTCGAGTCCGCCCACATTGCCCCCGTGGATGGAGTGGGACATCGAGACCTCGGCGTGCGGGTTGAGCGCAAAGTCAACGAGGAAGTTTCCGGCAAAGCCCAGGCCAACGACCACGAGCGCGACGAGCGCCACCACGACGACCAGGATTCTCTTGGTTCTTCTTGCCAGCGCCATGCGGTCCCCTCCGTGCCAAACGCCAAGTTCGGGGCGCCATTCTACCGCGGATTGAGACCCTGTCAACGCTGATAACGCGTCATGTAAAGACAGGTTGTCGCGCGAGGAGAGGCATGTCGCCGACATCGCTGCGAGGTTTGGCCGTTCGTGCGATGCGGGCGGGGGGCCGCTGAGGGGTTTGGCCCTTCGTGCGATGCGATTCTTGCCCATGACGGCGCACGGCTTCGACGTTTGCGCAGGATTGCCTCTGGCGGGGAGGGTCCGACGGGGCCTTTGGGCCGGAAACGCTTTTAAACCACTTTGGAGATGGGGGTCACGCCGCGGCGCGCCTCCTCTCCCAGTAGCCCATGTCGTAGCG
>CALUJT010000196.1 GCA_944321005.1 uncultured Atopobiaceae bacterium
TGGCGTGGTTGATGGACTCGATGGTCTGCGGCATGACGCCGTCGTCGGCCGCCACGATGAGGATGACGATGTCGGTCACCTTGGCGCCGCGGGCGCGCATGGCCGTGAAGGTCTCGTGGCCCGGGGTGTCGATGAAGGTGATCGTGCGGTCGCCCACCTGGACCTGCGAGGCGCCGATGGCCTGGGTGATGCCGCCGGCCTCGCCCTCGGCCACGCCCGTGTGGCGGATGGCGTCGAGAAGCGACGTCTTGCCGTGGTCGACGTGGCCCATGACGGTGACCACCGGCGGGCGGGGCTTGAGGTCCTTGGGGTCGTCGTAGAAGGTGAAGGAGTTCTCCTCCTCCTTGGTCATGACCTTGACGTCGCGCCCGAGGTCGTCCGCCACGAGCTCGATGAGCTCGTCGGACATGGACTCGGTGAGCGTGAGCGGGGTGCCCAGGAGGAAGAGGCGCTTGATGATGTCGTTGGCGGGCACGCCGAGAAGCTCGGCGAGCTCCTGGACCGTGGAGCCCTGCGGCACCTTGACGGTGTCGAGCTGCGAGAGGTCCTGGTCGTTGGCGATGGCCTCCTCGATGCGCTGCTCCATCGCGGCCTCGGCGGCCTGCTTCTGGCGGCGCTCCTTGCGGCGCTTGCGGCGGCCGGTGGACTCGCGCGACGCCTCCTCCACGGCCACGCGCGCCTCCTCGAGGACGCGGCTCCTGTTGTAGGCCTCGGCCTCGCGGGCCATGCGGCTGTAGCGGTCCTCGCCGCCGTCCCCGCCGCGACGGCCCTTCTTGCCGCGGCGGCCGCGGCCGGAGGCGTCTGCGTCAGAGGCGGGCGCGGGCTGCGACGGCGCCTCGGGGGCGCGGCGCGCGGGGCCGTGGGAGCCCTCGGAGCGGCGCTGGCCGCGCTCGCGGCCGGCCACCTTCTTCTGGGAGGCCTCCTCTGCCTGCTGCTTCAGGATCTGCTCCTGCTGCGCGATCTGGTCCAGGAGGGACGAGAAGGACGGGACGCTCTTGGGCGCGTTGTCGCGCACGCGGTTCTTCTCGGCCTCCTCGCGGGCCTTGCGCTCGGCCTCGGCGCGGGCCTCCTCCTTTGCCCTGCGCTCGGCCTCGGCGGCGGCGCGGCGGCGCTCCTCCTCGGCGCGCTCGAGCTCGCGGCGCCTCTCGGCCTCGAGGCGCTCGGCCTCGGCCTGCTCGGCGGCGATGCGGGCCTGCTCGGCCCTGGCCTGCTCCTCGGCCCTCTTTGCGGCCTCGATCTCTGCGGCGCGGGCCTCGAGGATGGGCTTGAGCTTCTTGCGGACCATGGAGACGTAGGCGTCCTCCAGGGTCGACGAGGCGGACTTGGCCGGGATCTTCATGTCCTGGAGGTGGCCGAGCATCTCCTTGCTCGACATCCCGTACTCCTTAGCGAGGTCATGTACGCGCGTCTTTGCCATGTGACCTACCTTCCAAAAACCATCGGGCGCGGGCCCGTGCTTCTCCCAGATGCGACGTGTGCGCTAGATGAGTGAGTCGGGGTCGTCGGAGACCTCGGCGGAGGCCATGGCCTCGTGGATGCCGCAGTAGCGCGAGCCCGGACGGGCCATGTTGCGGCAGGGAACGCCGGAGGCGCTCACGTACTCGCAGCGGTGGGACTCGCCGTCCTCGCCCTCGTCCTCCTCGACCGTGGCGCGCGGCAGGTCGCGAAGGACGCCGGCGGCGAGGCTCTCGTTCTTGATGTCGATGTGCAGGCCCGTGAGGCGCGCGGCCAGGCGGGCGTTCTGGCCCTCCTTGCCGATGGCGAGGGAGAGCTGGTCGTCGGGCACGATGACCGTGGCGTAGTTGTTCTCCTCGTCGATCACCACGCGCGAGACGCGGGCCGGGGAGAGCGCGGAGGCCACGCGGCGCGCCGGGTCGTCGCTCCAGAGGACCACGTCGACGCGCTCGCCGCGCAGCTCGGAGACGACGGTGCGCACGCGGCTGCCCTTGGGGCCGACGCAGGCGCCCACCGGGTCGAGGCGCGGGTCGTTGGACGAGACGGCCACCTTGGAGCGGATGCCGGGCTCGCGCGCGACGCTCCTCACCTCGACGACGCCGTCGTAGACCTCGGGAACCTCGAGCTCGAAGAGGCGGCGCAGGAGGTCGGGGTGCGTGCGGGAGACCACGATGGGCGGGCGCTGGCGCTCGCCGCGGACCACGGGCTGCGTGGAGTTGGGGTCGCGCACGTCGATGATGATGGCGCGCAGGCGCTGGTTGTGGCTGTAGCGCTCGCCCGCGGGCCGCTCGTTGCGCTCCTCGGGGTAGCGGCGCTGGTCGAAGTGCGGCAGCTCCGCCTCGACGCCCTCGCGGATCTTGATGATGGTGAAGTCGGGCGTGGTCTGGAGAACGGTGCCCGTGATGATGTCGCCCACGCGCTGCGAGAACTCCTCGTAGATCTGGAGGCGGGCGGCGTTGCGCACGATGGCCTTGATCTCGGCCTTGGCGTGCTGGGCGGCGATGCGGCTCGTGCCGGGCGGGGTGACGTCGACCTCGTCGAACTCGGTGTACTCGCCGGTCTCCGGGTCCTCCTCGCCCCTGGGGACGAGCTCGTAGACGTAGACGCGGCCGGTCTGGCGGTCGATGGTCACGCGCGCGCCGAAGGGCAGGTGCAGGACGTCGGTGTAGCTCTTGGCGAGCGACTGCTCCAGACGGTCGAGCAGGTAGAGCTGGTCGATGTGCTTCTCCTGGCAGAGGATCTCGAGGGCTTCCATCATCTCAGAGGCCATGGCGGTTCCTTCCTAGTTCTTCCTGGCGCGCCCGCCCTTGGCGGCGTCGCCGAAGTCCGGCTTGATAGTGCACTTCCTGATTTCGTCGAGGGAAAGCTCGACGCGCTCCCCGTCGCACTCGAGCGAGACCGTCGAGCCCTCGATGCCGAGGAGCGTCCCCGTGAAGCGGCGGCGCCCCTCGCCGGGAACGAGGCTCGCGGACACGACCTGCCCGGCAAAGCGCTCGAAGTCGCGCGGCTTGCGGAGCGGCCGGGACATGCCCGGGGAGGAGACCTCCAGGGTGAAGCTCGACGGGATGGGGTCGAGCTCGTCGAGCGCCGCGGAGATCCACTCGGTCTCCCGCGTCACCTCGTCGAGCGAGATGGTTGGGGCGCCCTCGTCCGCGTGGTCGATCCTCACGCGGACGCACGGGGCCTTGCTCGCGCCCACGACCTCGACGTCCACGACGTCGATCCTACGCTCGGCGGCACGGGCCTCGAGCGCGTCGATGATGGCCTGCTCGAGAGCTGGCTTTGGCATGCGACCTCCCGTCGATTCATACAGAAAGGAAGCGGGGCGAGAAGATCCACCCCACTTCCTACGGTTACAGCTTCGAATACACAGGTAGTTTACGGTGTTTCCCCCGAAGCGTCAACCGCGGCTCCACGAGACCACCACATCGCGCGTCGGCGGGCGGCGCCCGCGCGGCCTCCGGGCGCCCGCGGAGAAGGTGGTATGCTTCTTGCGAGACCCGGGACGCGAGGGGAGGCAGCGCATGGCAGACGAGACGCCGAGCCGGGTGATGTACGCCGACCTCAAGAGGTTCGGGCGCATCTCCAACTACGACGCGGCGCGCATGCTCCTGGCGGACCGCGCGGACGACGACGGGCGCGTCTCGCCGCGGAGCAGGATCGAGGACAGGACCTACCTCTCACGGCAGATCGTGAACGCCTCCCCCGGCCAGCAGCCGCCCGAGCTCTTCGAGGACTTCTCCCGCAGCGCCCAGGCCGTCCTCGCGCGGCTCCTCGCGACGCACGGCTCGGACCAGTCTGGCCGCGAGCTCGTCGAGCGCCACTACGCCCGCGAGGCCCCCGCGGCGATGAGCGCCGCGCTCGAGCGGTGCGGCATAGACTCCCACGTGTACCGCAACCTCGTGTCGCGCGCGGAGCGCAGCGAGGAGGTTACCGACTACCAGCGCAACGTCCTTCTCGTCATGATCTTCCTCGCCATGGGCTGCCTCGCCAGCCCCGCGGCGGTGACCGACGTCGTCTCCGCCTACGTGCGCGATCGCCTGCGCCTCGACACGGACACGATGGAGACCACCGTGGGCGAGCTCGCCGGGGGTCGTCCCGCGGACGCGGGCCACGAGCGCCTTGCCCTCATGCGCATGTTCCCCGACGGGTCGCTCCGTCCGGCCGTCTACCCACTCTCCACGGGCCCCGAGGGGACGGTCGTGGGGTCGCTCGCCTGCGAGCCCGGCTCAATCACGGACGTGGACGCGGACGTCTCGCGGCGCCACCTGCGCATCTCGTGGCG
>CALUJT010000197.1 GCA_944321005.1 uncultured Atopobiaceae bacterium
GTGTGAAGGCCTACTCGCTCGGCATGAAGCAGCGCCTGGGTCTGGCCCTTGCGCTCGTGGGCGGCCCCGACCTGCTGCTCCTGGACGAGCCGTTCAACGGTCTCGACCCCGAGGCCACGCGCGACATGCGTCTCGCGCTCGTGCGCCTCAACCACGAGCACGGCGTCACGATCATGATCTCGAGCCACGTGCTCGACCAGCTCGACCGCGTGGCCACGCGCTTCGGCGTCATCGCGGACGGACATCTCACGGCCGAGTTCACCGACGAGGAGCTCCACGAGCGGTGCGGCAGCTCGGTGCGCGTGCGCCTGGCTGCGCCGGAGCGCGGTCTCGCCCTGCTCGAGCAGGCGCTTCCGGCGGCGGCCTTCCGCGCGGAGCCCGACGGGGCGCTCGTGGTGATCGGCGCCTCGCTCGACGAGGTCAGCGCCGCGTGCTTCTCGGCCGGCGTCGAGGTCCGCGAGCTCGCCCAGCAGGAGCGCGACATCGAGGAGTACTTCGTCGAGCTCATGGGTGATGAAAAGGGACAGTCCCTTTTCATCACAGAGGACGGTGGCGCGCGATGATCGCCCTGCTCCGCTCGGACGCCTATCGCGTCCTTCACTCGCGCTGGATCTGGGCCGTGGCCGCCATCGTGGCGTTTCTCCTGCTTGCGCCCGCCCTCATGATGCGCTGGACCGGCATGGGGCCCATCTCCTACGACGACCTCACCGGCTCGGCGCTTACCATGACGGGCGTCCAGATCCTCGCCGCGGCCATGGCGTCCATCGTGTGCTGCGACCGGACCGACATCGGTTTCGCGCGGCCGATTCTCTCGTCCCTCGGAGAGCGCGCCCGCATGGTCTGGTTTGCCGAGAAGTGCGTCTTCTCGCTGCTGCTCGCCGCGGTCCTTATCGCGTTCACGTTCGTAGTGGGGCTTATCGGCCTGCTGGTCTCCGGGGTGCCGGTGGCAAACCCGGAGCCCGCGTGGCAGGTCGCGGCCTGGCTCGGCTGCACCTGGCTCTGCGCCGCGCCCTACGTCGCGCTCACGGTGCTCGTGGCCCACCTCACGCGCAACGAGAGCGTGACCACGGCGTTTGCCGTGCTCAGCGCCGGCGGCCTGCTCGAGGGCGGCCTGCTCATCGGGATCGACTTCCTGCATGCGCTTCTCGGCGGCGAGTTCCTCACGGTGACGGCCGTCGTGGGCCCGTGGCTGCCCGCGGAGATCGCGTCCGCGGTCGGTGCCGGGGCGCAGACGATGTTCTCCGTTGACAACGCGGTGAGCTTGGCGCCGGCCGTCCGCGCGCTCGTCGTGTGCCTGCCGGTCGCCGCGGCCACCGTCGCCTCCGACGCGCTGCTTGTCTCGAGGAGGGATGTCGCATGATGGCGCTGCTTCGCTCGGACCTCTACCGCACCCTGCGTTCCCGCTGGCCATGGGTCGTGCTCGCCTTCGTCGCGCTCGTCACACTGGGCAGTGCCATCTTTACCGTCTGGTGGCCGCTCGAGCCCGGCGTCGTCTACGACGGCCTGACCGGTCGCGACGGTGCGCTGCGCCTCGCCGGCCGCGGCGCGAGCATCACGCTCGTCCAGATGGTTGCCGTGTTCGTGGCTGCGCACTTCTCCTGCGTGGACTCCGACGCCGGCTTCGACCGCACGCTTCTCTCGTCCCTGCGCGGGCGCGTCTCCTTTTTTGCCGAGAAGTACCTGCTCACGGTTATCCTCTCAGGCTTCCTCCTGCTTGCCTACCTCGCGCTCAGTGGCGTCGGCGTGCTCGTGACCATGCGTCCGGTGGAAAACGTCGAGCCGCTCTGGCAGGTCGTTGCCTGGGCGGGGGAGGGCTGGCTTGTGGCGTGCGCCTATGCGCTCGTCGTGCTGCTCGTGGGGCAGCTCACGCGCACAAAGGCGATTGCCTTTATCACTGCGTTCCTGCTGCTCTCGGGTGCCGTGGAACAGGGGTTCTTTAGCTTCCTCCTGCTTGTGAGCGACGCGTTTTGCCTTGGGTGGGGCCCTGCGCTCGAGGCCGCCATCGCCTGGATGCCCTACGTCACCACGGCCGCGGTCGGCAACGGCGCCACGGACATGCTCGCCGTGGACGCCACGGGCTTTGCGCCCGCTGTCCGTGCGGTCATCGTCTGCGTGCCTCTCAGCGCGACGTGCGGCGCGCTCGGAACTCTCGTGGGCTCGAGGCGCGACGTCGCATGATGTCCGACGCGTTCCTCGAGCCGCTCTACCGCTGGCTTCGGTCGGTCGCGGAGTGGTTGCTCGCAAGCTCTACCATGGGGTCGTGGGTCGGTGTCGTCGAGAGGGTTCGGATGGTCGAGGGAATCGTGGTCGCCGCGCTGCTGCTCGTGGGCCTGGGGCTCGGCGCGTTCTTCGTCTGCGTGTGCTACGCGACCGAGCTCGGGCGGCAGGCTCGCTTCCTGGCACGCCGCGAGCGCCTGAGCAACGCGCGGCTCACCTGCGGCAGCCGTCTTCCGGGCATGGTCGCTATGGTCGATGCCGTTAACTCCGAGATTGACGCCGCGGACGCGGAGCGCGTGGCGGCCCTGCGCGCGGCCGACGAGTTCTCGCGCGGGCTCTCCGCGCTCTCCCACGACGTGCGCACGCCGCTCACCGGCGCCCGCGGCTACCTGCAGCTGGCCCGCGAGGAGTCGGATCCGGCGCGCAAGGACGAGCAGCTCGCCGCCGCCGACGCGCGCCTGACCGCGATGTCGGGCCTTCTGGACGAGCTCTTCTCCTACGCGCGCGCATCCGATCCGGACACACCGCTTGAGCTGGGGCCGGTTGCGCTGAGGCCGGTGCTGGAGCAGGTTCTTCTCGGCCATTACCCAGAGTTCGAGGCACGCGGCTGGGAGCCGGAGCTCTCCTGCGGGGACGTCGTCGTGACGGCAGATAGGGAGGCGCTCACGCGCATCGTCGAGAACCTCGTGGTGAACGCGCTGCGGCACGGCTCCGGCCCGCTTGCGGTGCGCGTGCACCCCGCGGGCGAGAAGGACGGCGTGGTCGTTGAGTTCTCCAACCCCGTGGCCGACCCCTCCTCCATCGACGTCGACCGTCTCTTCGAGCGCTTCTACCAGGCCGACGCCTCGCGCTCGACGGCGGGATCGGGTCTCGGGCTCTCCGTCGCCGCCAAGCTCGCCGAGGCCCAGGGCATGACCCTCACGGCCCATCTCTCCGGACCGAACCTCGTCTGTCAATTGGGGACAGTCCCCAATTGACAGAGGGGCGGCTGACCTGACGCCCTCTCGAGGGTATGTAAACCCAGCCCTTAGGGTATGTACACTTCCGCGAGTGCGCGTTCTTCTCGGCAACTCTCTGACCTGCGGGTTTGCTGCCCGCACTCGATGACGGGGTGTACATACCCTCAAGGGGCGGTGTACATACCCTCGGACGGCAACGGCGACGATGGTGGCTAGCGGATGAGGTCGTCGAGGCAGGGCGTAAGCTGGGACTCGATCTCCTCGGGCTTCTCGCCGAGAAGGACGAGCGGTTCGAGCAGCTCAGCGCCGGGCAGGGCCGCGCGCAGGTCGGCGAGAAGCGCGTCACCGACCTCGCCCGTGCTGTCGGCAAGCGTGACGACCGGCATCACCGTGATGCCGGCGAGGTCGTACGGGCCAAACTTCGTGAGCGCCTCGGTGACGATGTCCGGCAGGCGGCCGTCAAAGACGGGCGTGATGAGCGCGACGGACTCGTGGTGCGCGACGACGCCCTTCATGTCGGGCCCGGAGACGAGGCCGTGCCTGAGCGACTGGATCTCGTTTATCTGGAGGCGGCTCCTGCCGCCGCGCCGCTCGTGCGGGAAGAGTCGGGTGCTGAGGTGCTTCTCGGCAACCTGCGCGGCAGCGGAGGCGGGGGAGGACTCGGCCTCGACGGGCTGCCCGTCCGCCCCGATTGCAAGGCCGGCACGCGAGAGCCAGATCACGCAGACGTGCCGGTCGTCCGGCGTGGGCTTAGAGTCGACGAGCTGCATTGCGGCCTCCAGTTTGCGTGAACGCAGCGACGATGCCACTATCTTACAGGGCTCTACGGAAGCTCGCCCACATAAAGTGCGGCTGCGACCAGCGCAACGGCCACGATCGCGACCAGCCAGACCTTCCAGTAGGGGATGAACCAGCGGAAGAGAAAGTCGCGCGGAACCTCCTCAGCCGGGTTGCGCCCCTCGAGAAACGCCGCCGCGGCGACGGCGCCCGCGAGGTCATGGTCGCGCATGAACGCGCGGAGGCGAGGAACGGCGCGGAGCGCGAGGATGGCCTCGCAGG
>CALUJT010000198.1 GCA_944321005.1 uncultured Atopobiaceae bacterium
TGCACGCCGGTCACGGCGACCACGGGGTCGTCGAGCGCCACGATCTCGGCGTTGGGCAGGTTCTCCTCGGCCCAGGACGCGCCGGTGGTGCCGGCCTGCACGGCGATCTTGGTCCCCTCGACATTGAGTTCGTCCTCGGTCACGTCCGCGTCCGCCGCGAGCGTCACGAGGCCCTGGTTGGAGTCCATGTAGGAGTCGGTGAAGTCCACCTGCTCCATGCGGGCGTCGGTGATGGTGATGTTGGAGACGCCCACGTCGGCCTTGCCGCCCTGCTCGATGAGCGGGACGATCGTGTCGAACTTCATCGCGGGCAGGACCTCGCACTCGAGGCCGAGCTTGTCGGCGACGGCGTTGATGAGGTCGATCTCGAAGCCCTGGGCCTCGCCGGTCTTCTCGTCCACGAAGTCGAGCGGGGCGTTGGCCAGGTCGGAGGCAACGGTGATGGTGCCGTCCTCGACGAGCGCGTAGGACGCCTCGGCGGCATCATCGGTGGCGGAGGGGGTGCTGGACTGCCCTCCCCCGCTGCATCCCGCGATAGTCACGGCTAGCGCGCAGGCGACGGCGAGGCCGCCCGCAAAACGGCTGGAGAGCTTCATGTCTGGGTCCTTCCCCCAATGCTTTGGCGCGTGGTCACGCCCTTTCCCGACGGAGGGCACGGGGTCTTCCCCGTGTCGAGGCCGCAGCCCCGCCCGTCGCCAAGTATTCAGTTTGGTTCAAGCAGCGGCAAAATATGCAGGTCGTGGACTTTCTTAACAGGATTGACACGTATCGGGCCTGCCGCTTGCGCCCCCCCCTCGCGCGCGGGGCGGACGACTCCCCGGCGATTTCCAGGGCCGATTGGGCAACATCATTGATATCAACCGGTCAAGTAATCAACTACGTTCCCCAATCGGCTCCATTTCTTGGCGAGAAGGACGGGCAGCGCGCGAATAGAACAAGTGCGGCTTTAACTTTTGAGGAGAGGCGGACGGGAGCCCCTTCGGAGCATCAAAGCTATTGCCCAATCGCAGGCGGTTTTCGCAGTTTCGAGCCTTCGCGGTGAACGCGGGCCCATTGGAGGCAGGGACGACCCTCCACCGGAGGCGCAGACGCCATCCCGCGCGACGCGCGGCTGCCCGGAGGGGCCCGCGCGCAAAGGAGATGCCGCCGGGACCGGCCGATCCCGACGGCATCCAGGTTCTTGTCGCCCCGCCGCCCTTGTCCGAGGGAGCGGGTCCGACGCGCTTGCGCTAGAAGCCGCCGTAGTAGTGCTCGCGCTCCCAGTCCGTGACGGCGGTGCAGTACTCGTACCACTCGTGGCGCTTCTCGCGCACCAGGTAGTCGAAGATGTGCTCGCCGAGGACCTCGCGCATGAGCTCGGAGGACTCGAAGCGGTCCACCGCCTCGCCCAGGGTGCGGGGCAGGCGCTCGATCCCGCGGGCCGCGAGCTCGCGCTCGGAGAGCTGCAGCGTCTCGTTGCCGACCTCCTCCGGCAGGTCCAGGCCCTCCTCGATCCCGCGCAGGCCGGCCGCGATGGTGACGGCGAGCGCAAGGTACGGGTTTGCCGTGGCGTCCGGGCTGCGCAGCTCCACGCGCGTGGCGATGTGCTTGCCGGGCTTGTGCGTGGGCACGCGCACGAGGGCGGAACGGTTCTTGCGGCCCCACGTGGCGTAGTTGGGCACCTCGCCGGTGGAGATGAAGCGCTTGTAGGAGTTGACGGTGGGGTTGGTGACCAGCGTGAACTCCGGGGCGTACTTGAGGATGCCCGCGACGTAGTGCTGGGCGAGGTCGGAGAGGTGCGCCTCGTGGTGCTCCTTGGGGGCCCAGAAGAGGTTCTCGCCGTGCGTGTCCAGCAGGGACTGGTAGAGGAACATGGCGGAGCCCGGCACCGAGGCGATGGGCTTGGGCATGAACGAGGCGTACATGCCCTGGGCCGCGGCCTCCTGCTTGATCACCAGGCGCGCGGTGATGATGTTGTCCGCGCAGCTCACGGCCTCCGTGAAGCGCAGCTCCACGCCGTTTTGGGAGGGTCCGGCGGCGTGATAGGAGTACTGCACCGGAATGGACATCTTCTCGAGCGTGAGAGTGGTCTGGCGACGCAGGTCGTTGGCCGTGTCCATGGGGGTGAGGTCAAAGTAGCCGGCGTTGTCCAGCGGCACGGGGTCGAGGTCGTTGTCGAAGTAGAAGTACTCCATCTTGGGACCCACGTTGGGGACGTAGCCGTTCTCCTCCGCGCGGGCGAAGACGTTCTTGAGGCAGCGGCGCGGGTCGCCCTCGAAGGGCTCGCGCGCCGGGGTGTACACGTCGCAGAACACGCGCGCGACGCCGGACTCCTTGGGGCGCCACGGGAGCAGCGCGAAGGTGTCGGGATCCGGGAACGCGAGCATGTCCGACTCCTCGAGGGAGGCGAAGCCGTCCACGGCCGAGCCGTCGAAGCCGATGCCCTCCTCGAAGGCCTCCTCGAGCTCCTCCGGGGAGATCGCGAAGGACTTGAGGTTGCCGAGCACGTCGGTGAACCAGAGCCTCACGAAACGAATGTCGCGCTTCTCGACGGTGCGCAGTACGAAGTCGATGTCCTTCTCGCTGCTCATGCAGAAACCTCCACGGTTCTCCGGGGGCCGTCAGTTCATAGTCCGAGATAGGTTCTCACATGAGTGTTTCGCGCCTGTTTCTGTTATGTGGTCCACGGCGAGAAGAACCAAGGGCCGCGGGCTCGCCGCGCAGGCGCCGGGGCCTACTCCCTCTTCCCCAGCGCCCGCTCCGCGTCGCGCAGCATGCGCTGGGCGGCGGTGCAGGTGCCGCCCGAGGCGTGCGCGGCACAGGAGCCCCTGCTCCCGCAGCTCGAGCAGTCGCCGCCCGAGCGAGCGACGGAGCGTACGGCCAGCACGACGAGCGCGAGGACCGCCGCGAGTATGATGACGTCGACCGCACCCATGAAATTGCCTCCGCCCTAGCGAAAAGTTCGTTGTTAACCATAGGCAACTATACCCAATGCGTCATACTGTAACCGTTGGGCGGCAACAGGGGCCGCACAAACTCCGCACAAGAAGGGACGTGTCTCCAATGAACGACGATCAGACCATGCAGCTCGTCATCGTCCGTCACGGCGAGTCCGAGTGGAACAAGCTCAACCTCTTCACCGGGTGGACCGACGTCGACCTCACCGACACCGGTCGCGAGGAGGCCCACGCCGGCGGCAAGGCCCTCAAGGAGGCCGGCTACGACTTCGACGTCTGCTACACCTCGCTTCTCAAGCGCGCCATCCACACGCTCAACTGCGTGCTCGACGAGCTCGATCGCAACTGGCTCCCCGTCCACAAGGCCTGGCAGCTCAACGAGCGTCACTACGGCGCCCTCCAGGGCCTGAACAAGGCCGACGCCGCCGCCGAGCACGGCGAGGACCAGGTCAAGATCTGGCGTCGCTCCTTCGACGTCTGCCCGCCCGCCCTCGAGCCCGGCGACGAGCGCGACCCGCACGTCCTCGAGATGTTCCGCGACGTCCCCAAGGAGGACCTCCCTTACACCGAGTGCCTCAAGGACACCATCGCCCGCGCGTGGCCGTACTTCGAGTCCGAGATCAAGCCGCAGATGGAGGCCGGCAAGCGCGTCCTCATCGCCGCTCACGGCAACTCCCTGCGCGCCCTCGTCATGCAGTTCGAGAAGCTGACCCCCGAGCAGATCCTCGAGGTCAACATCCCGACCGGCGTCCCGTGCTCCTACACCTTTGACAAGGACTGGAACGTCATCGACAAGCACTACATCGGCGATCCGGCCACCATCGAGGCCAAGATCAACGCCGTCGCCAACCAGGGCAAGGCCAAGAAGTAGGCTGCGTTCGCCCTCGAACGCGTGGGGAAGGCCCCCGGATTTCCTTCGAGAAGTGCGCTTCACGAAACTTCTCTCCGGAAATCCGGGGGCCTTCGCGCGTCGAGGCCGCGGGTCGCCAACCGCGGCAGGGAGGTCCCGCGCTTCGAAGTTGTGCCCTTCGTGCGATGCTCGCGGGAATCGCTGCAGACTTTCCACCTTCGTGCGATGCATTTTTAGGCCCTCGTACGATTTTAGTTGAATGGTTGATATCAAATCATGGGGGAACGTCGTTATGGAATCGGCGTTCCGTCCATTTGGCCGTAAACGCTTTTAAACCACTCTGGAGATGGGCGGCCTCCGCTAAGTGTCCGGGCCCTCCGATACGATGGTTCTGCCAG
>CALUJT010000199.1 GCA_944321005.1 uncultured Atopobiaceae bacterium
ACCTTCGACAAGCTGCGCGGCAAGGGCCGCCTCACGGAGGACGACATCAACGTCGCCATGCGCGAGATCCGCATGGCCCTTCTCGAGGCGGACGTCAACTACCGCGTGGTCAAGATCTTTGTGGGCCGCTGCAAGGAGAAGTGCCTCGAGTCGGACGTCCTTGACTCGCTCACGCCCGCGCAGAACGTCGTGCGCATCGTGCTCGACGAGCTCACCGTGCTCCTGGGCTCCACCGACTCCAAGCTCACGCTCGCGCAGAACCGCACGCCCAACGTGATCATGCTCGTGGGCCTGCAGGGCTCCGGCAAGACCACCGCGGCGGCAAAGCTCGCCTACCTCCTCAAGAGCCAGGGGCACAGCCCGCTTCTGGCCGCCTGCGACACGCACCGCCCGGCGGCCGCCGACCAGCTCGCCACGCTCGGCGGCGAGATCGGCGTCTCGGTCTTCCGCGGTGACGGGAAGGACGCCGTTGCCGTGGCCGAGGGCGCCATCCGCGAGGCCGTGGACCACCTCAACGACATCGTGATCGTGGACACCGCCGGCCGCCTGCAGATCGACGAGGAGATGATGCAGGAGGCCGTGGCCATCAAGCAGGCCGTGCGCCCGGACCAGATCCTCATGGTCGTGGACGCCATGACGGGCCAGGACATCGTGAACGTGGTCACGGAGTTCGCCAACCGCGTGGACTTCGACGGCGTGATCATGTCCAAGCTCGACGGCGACGCCCGCGGCGGCGGCGCGCTCTCCGTGCGCGAAGTCACCGGCAAGCCCATCAAGTTCGTCTCGATGGGCGAGAAGCCCGACTCGCTGGAGGTCTTCCACCCCGACCGCATGGCCAAGCGCATCCTGGGCATGGGCGACGTGGTGGGCATCATCGAGCAGGCCCAGAAGATGGCCGACGAGCAGCAGCTCGAGGACGCCGAGCGCATGCTGCGCGAGGGCTTCACGATGGACGACCTGCTCAAGCAGATGCAGCAGATCCGCAAGATGGGCGGCCTTGCCAAGATCGTGGGCATGATCCCGGGCATGGACCGCGCGCTCGCGCAGGCTCCGCAGGCCGTGGACGACTCCCAGATGACCCGCATCGAGGCCATCATCCACTCCATGACGCGCGAGGAGCGCGCGCGGCCCAAGATCATCAACGGCCAGCGCCGCAAGCGCATCGCCGCGGGCTCCGGCCGCAGCGTGCAGGAGGTCAACCAGCTCATCAAGCAGTGGTCCGAGATGAACAAGATGATGAGCAAGATGAAGGCCATGGCCGCCCAGGCAGGCGCCGGCAAGAAGGGGCGCCGCGCGATGCAGCAGATGATGCGCGAGATGGGCAACATGGGCGGCATGGGCGGCCCCGGCGGGAAGCTGCCGTTCTAGGGGCCGTTCTTCTCGCCTCTTCGTACGCGTCTTGGGCGCGGCCGGACGTTTCCTCACGTGAAACCGTCCGGCCGCGCCCAAGTCATTTCCCGCCGTCCCCGTCCTGGGCGCTCGCGGACGGTTTCGATCGCAGAAGCGTCCGGCCGCGCCCAGAACCTGAAGCGCCCCGCCCGTCCTGGGCGCCCGCGGACGGTTTCGGCCGCAGAAGCGTCCGTCCGGACCCAAAAGACGTGGCCCCGCCGGCATGCTCGCCAGCGGGGCCGCAGCTTACGCGGTTCTTCTCGGCACGTTCCTAGTAGTGGACCACCACGCAGTCGCCCACGCGCGTGAGCTCGTAGAGCTCGGCGGCCTTGCCCACGGGCAGGTTGACGCAGCCGTGGCTGCCGTTGCCCTGGTAGATGGTCCCGCCAAAGTAGTAGCGCCAGTCGGCGTCGTGCAGCGCCACGAGGTTGCCCACGAAGGGTATCCAGTAGGTGACGTAGCTCTCGTAGTCGGGCTCGCCGTCACCGTTGTAGTCCAGGCCCTTGAGCGTCTGGTTCATGGCCTTGTTAGCGTTGATGGGGTTGACGCCGGTGGGCGTGTCGTAGCCCTGGGTGGGATCGCCGGTGACGCAGTCGGACTCCCAGATGAGGGCGCCGGAGTCGTCGTACATGCGCACGTGCTGCTCGGTGATGTCGATGTCTATGTAGCGGTTGCCCCAGTCGCGGCCGCTGGCGTCCGCGACGGTGCCGTTGCTCTGACGAAGCGGTATGTCGATCGCCTGGGGCGCGCTGCCCCTCAGCGCCTCCAGCAGCACCCTGGTGGTCTCGGCCTCGTTGGTGACGATGCCCCAGGAGCCGCCGGAGACCGTGATCTGCTTGCCGTCGGGGCGCGTGTAGGTGCGCTCCTTGCCGGCCGTGTCGAGTGCGCCCACGTTGGCGGTGACCCACTCGCTCACGGCGCCCTCGTCGAGGGACACGGAGAGGTCGTCACCAAAGCGCACCCAGCTGGCGATGAGGTCCTTGGGAACGTCGAGCACCTGGGTGCCGTTGAGGGAGAGCGTGGTGCCGGCCGAGCCGAGAAGGGCGTTGGCGGCGTTGAGCGTGTCCGTGAGCGACGCGGAGTCCTCGAGGCACTCGTCGCCGATGGCGACCTCGGTCTGCTGTGCGAGCACGGCCTGCCTCATGACCTCGATCACGGCGGCGACGTTGAGCTGCTTGGCGGTGGCGCGCTCGTCCAGGACGAAGGCGCCCTGCTCGGCGCTGTAGACGATGCCGTGGTTCTCCAGCACGGAGGTGTCCTGCGTGACGGCCTCCACCGCGGGCGTCACGAGGGCGGCGAGCTTGGTCTCGTCGAAGGAGACGCTCTCCTCGGCGGAGAGCTCGAGCGGTTGGGCGAGGTAGAGGGGCCACGACCAGGGGCTCACGTCCTGGGTGGCCTGCTCGACGTAAGCCGTGCCGTCGCAGGTGAGGCCCAGGTCCGCGGCGCTCACCGTGATGTCGAGGCCGTTGCCGGAGGCGTGGAGCGCGTAGGAGTCGTGCGAGGAGTCCTTGGCGGAGGCAACGTCCTCGTGCCGCTGGAGCGAGACGTCCTGGCCGTCGATCGTGGTGCCGGGCGGGAACACGTCGGCAAAGTAGGTAGCGCCGCCAACGTAGCCCGCGCCCGCGAGGACGATCGCGGCCGCGGGGATGAGCCAGAGGAGCCTCCTGCCCCTGCGGCGCGGCGTCGCCTCGCTCGCGGCGGGGTCGGAGGGCTCGAAGGTCTGGGTGGTCTGGACGGGCTCGGGGGCGTCTCCCGCGGGGGCCGCCTGGGAGAGCGTGAGGTCGAGCTGGGGCTCGGCCGGCACGTCGGCGCCCGCGCCGATGTTGAGGATGGGGTCGTCCTCCGCGGGATCGGGGAGAAGGACGGTCTCGGCGGAGCCGAGCGTCGCACCCGCGTCGGGTGCGGGCGCGTCGGACGGGGCGACGTCGGGCAGGTCGGAGATTTCGGGGACGAGGGGAAGCTCGCGGGCGGGGGCGGGGGAGCCTCCCGCGGGGGCCGCCTCGGGCTCCGCGCCCTTGTCGCCCTGGGCGGCGTCCTGCGCGACGGTTGTGTCCGCGGGTGCCGCCTGGGACTCCGCGGAGGGGCTGATCTTCATATGTTTGGGCATGGTTACCTCTTTGTTCAACGAATCTGACGCACGTTGGTGCGCGTGAGCTATCGTAACCTAGGATGGGCCGTCCGGCGCCATCAATTGCGCTCTGCACCTAAGGAGGAAACATGGCCCAGACCGTGCGCCTCGCCGACCTCATGGACCCGCGGCTCGACGCCTACGCCCGGCTGACCGAGCACCAGCTCAGGAGTCGCGTGGAGGAGGAGCGCGCCATGCTCGTGGCGGAGACTCGACTCGTGGTTGAGGCGGCGCTCGACGCGGGCGTGCGGCCGCTCTCCTTCCTCGTGGACGAGCGCCACCTCGAGGCCAACCGCGACCTCCTCGGGCGCGCGGGCGACGACGTCCCGGCCTTCGTCCTGCCGCACGAGCAGATGGAGCGCCTCACGGGATACCGCGTCACCCGAGGCCTTCTCTGCGCCATGCGCCGGCCGCCCGAGCGCGCCATGGGCGAGGCCCTCGAGGGCGCGCGCCACGTGGCCGTTATCGAGGACCTGGTGGACGTGACAAACGTGGGCGCGCTCTTCCGCAGCGCCGCGGCCCTGGGGGCGGACGCCGTCATCCTCTCACCGCGCTGCGCGGACCCCTACGTGCGCCGCGCGGTCCGCACCTCCATGGGAACGGTCTTCCGCGTGCCCTGGGCGCGCGCGGCGGCGGGCGACTGGCC
>CALUJT010000200.1 GCA_944321005.1 uncultured Atopobiaceae bacterium
GCCGCTCCATGGCGTCCGTCAGCTGGATCTCGTTGCCCGCGCCGGGGCCCTGCGTGGCAAGAAGCTCCATGATGCGCGGTGAGAGCAGGTAGCGGCCCACGATGAACAGGTGGGAGGGGGCGTCCTCCGGCCGGGGCTTCTCCACGAGGCCGGTCACCTTCCAGACCGCGCCCTCCTGCTCGCCCTCGGCGTCGGAGCCGGGCAGGGCGCCCACGCACTCGCCGGCGATGATGCCGTAGCGGCTCACCTGGTCCTCGGGAACCGGTGCGACGGCGATGACCGAAGCGCCGCCGTGGGCCTTGGAGACCTCGGCCATGCGCACGCACATCTGCCTGCCGGGAACGAAGTAGTCGCCCAGGAGCACGAAGAAGGGCTCGCCGTCGATCTCGTCCGCGCCCTGGAGCACGGCATGGCCGAGGCCGCGGGCCTCGTCCTGGTAGACGAAGGAGACGGGCAGCGTGGACGCCGCGTGGACGCGAGCGGCCTCCTCCTTCTTGCCGCGCTCGCGAAGCATGGTCTCAAAGGCGTGGTCAACCGAGAAGTACGACTCGATCTGGGGTTTCTCGTGCGAGTTGATGATGACGACGCCGTCGACGCCCTCGGGCTCGAGGGCCTCCTCGACCACGTACTGGATAACGGGCTTGTCCAGAACGGGGAGCAGCTCCTTGGGGGTGCACTTGGTGGCTGGGAGGAAGCGCGTGCCGAGTCCGGCGGCGGGGATGAGAGCCTTCATCAAATGTCCCTTCGGGTAGGAAACCGTTTGTCCGCAGGGCGAGCCCGGCGGCACAAGAAACATACCCCATTGGGAGGAGTCCGATTCTCACGTACCCGCCAGCGGACAGAGAAGCGCGCCCTCCGCGATGAGGAGGGCGCGCCGCCACAACGTATCCACATATGACAAAAGGGTGCCGGAGCGCTACTCGGGGACCACGATTCCCTGTCCCTCGAGATAGCCTATCAGGCGCTCCATGGTGTCCGCGGAGAGCACGTGCTCCATGAGGCACGCCTCGTCATCGGCCCTCTGCGGGTCGACCCCGAGGTCCTTCTCGAGAAAGAGGCGAAGGGCGCGGTGCGAGCGCCAGACGAGCGCGGCGTACCTCTCGCCCTCGGGGGTGAGGGTCACGCGGCCGTAGCGGCTCTGCTCGACCATGCCCGTCTCCTTGAGCATGGAGAGGGCCTTGTTCACGCTCGCCTTGGAGACGCCCAGGCTCTCGGCCACGTCAACGGACCTGATGGCGCCGTCGACGGAGCCTCCCTCGGACGCGAGCCGATAGATGGCCTCGAGGTAGTCCTCCCCCGCCCTGGTGAGGGAGTGGTCCTCCTGAACGCCGGTGTTGATCATGCGAGCCTCCTGCCCGTGAGCTGCCTAGAGGTCGTCCTCCTCGTCGGGGACCGTCGTGCGGGAGACGCGCGCGCCGAGCGAGGCGAGCTTCTCGACGAAGCCCTCGTAGCCGCGGTCGATGTGGTGAATCGCGGAGACCGTCGTGACGCCGTCCGCCACGAGGCCCGCCATCACCAGCGCGGCCCCGCCGCGAAGGTCCGGGGACTTGACCTGCGCCCCGGAGAAGCGCTTCACGCCGTGGACGATGGCATGGTGACCCTCGATGACGATGTCGGCGCCCATGCGCGAGAGCTCGCTCGCGAGCATGAAGCGGTTCTCGAAGATGTTCTCCGTGATGATGCAGCTGCCCTCTGCCAGGGCGAGCAGGCACATGGTCTGGGCCTGCATGTCCGTGGGAAAGCCCGGGAAGGGCAGCGTCTGGATGTCCGTGGGGCGCAGCGGCCTCTCGCGCCAGGCGGTGCAGGCGCGCGCGTCCCGCCTGATGGAGATGCCTATCTGCTCGTACTTCTTGAGGACGAGGCCCAGGTGCGCGGGCGAGAAGCCCGTCACGGTCACCGGCTCGCCCACCAGGCCGCCAATGGCGAGGAAGGTGCCCGCCTCGATGCGGTCGCCCACCACCTCGTGCGTGACGGGATGAAGCTCGGAGACGCCCTCGATCTCTATGACGGGAGAGCCGGCGCCCTTGATCTTGGCGCCCATCTCGTTGAGCATGTTGGCGAGGTCCACGATTTCGGGCTCGCGCGCAGCGTTGTCGATCGTGGTCGTGCCCCTGGCGAAGACCGACGCCATCATGAGGTTCTCCGTGGCGCCCACGCTCGCAAAGGAGAGGGTGACGGTGTCACCCGAGAGCCCGTTGGGGGCGCTGGCGTAGATGTTGCCGTGATCGACCTTGAACTCGACGCCCAGGGCCTCGAGACCCAGGATGTGCATGTCGATCTTGCGAGCGCCTATGTTGCAGCCGCCCGGCATGGCGACGATCGCCTTCCCGAAGCGGGAGAGCAGGGGACCGAGAACGGCCGTCGAGGCACGCATCTTCGCGACGAGGTGGTACGGCGTCTCCCAGGAGTCCACCGCGGAGGTGTCGATCTTGAGCTCGTGCTCGTTCACGACCTCGATCCTCGCGCCGATGTTCTTGAGCACCTTGCCCATGACGTGCACGTCCGCGATGTTGGGGACGTTGGTGAGCGTGGTCACGCCGGGAGCCATGATGGTCGCGGCCATGAGCTTGAGGGCGGAGTTCTTGGCGCCCTCGACGCGCACCTCGCCCGTGACGCGGTGCCCGCCCTCGATCTGAATAACCTCCATGAAGCCTCCGTGCTAGCGGGGGCCCGCGGTCGAGCTCCCCGAGACTTGCTTGAGAAGAAGGTTACACCACCTTACCTTGTTCTCGAAATACGCGCGGCGGTGGTTCCCCTCCTCTATGCGGTCGAGCTCCTCGAGGGCCTCGTCGCGCGTCTCCCTCACCTTGTCCGGGTCGATGTCGTCCGTGCGGCGCGCGTGGTCGGCCAGGATGATGACCTCGTCGTTGTCGATCTCGGCGTAGCCGCCCGAGACGACGACGTCGTACTCTCCCCCGCCGTCCTCGGCGCGGCGCGTTATGCGAACGACGCCGTCGCCCAGGGCCACGATCTCGGAGGCGTGGCCGGGCCAGACCCCGAGCTCGCCCGCATAGGTGACGAGCACGAGGCTGGCGACGGGCCCCTCGAAGAGGGACCGGTCCGGACGCACGAACTGACAGGTGAGCTCAGCCATGGCGCTCCTAGCCCTTGGACTCCGCGGAGGCCATCTCGGCCGCGCGGCGACGGACGTCCTCGATGTTGCCGGCAAAGCGGAAGGCCTGCTCGGGGATGTCGTCGCACTTGCCGTCGACGATCTCCGCGAACGAGCGGACGGTGTCGGCAACCGTCACGTAGGCGCCCGGGTTGCCCGTGAACTTCTCGGCAACGTGGAAGGACTGCGAGAGGAACTGCTGGATCTTGCGGGCACGGGCGACGACGTGCTGCTGCTCCTCGGAGAGCTCGTCCATGCCCAGGATGGCGATGATGTCCTGGAGGTCGGAGTACTCCTGGAGCGTCTCCTGGACCGCCATGGCCACGCGGTAGTGCTCCTCGCCCACGATGGACGGGTCGAGCGCGGAGCTCGAGCTCGCCAGCGGGTCGACGGCCGGGTAGATGCCGAGCTCGGTGATGGAGCGCGAGAGAACCGTGGTGGCGTCGAGGTGCGTGAAGGTGGTGGCGGGAGCCGGGTCCGTGAGGTCGTCCGCAGGAACGTAGACGGCCTGGACGGAGGTGATGGAGCCCTCCTTGGTGGAGGTGATGCGCTCCTGCAGCTCGCCCATCTCGGTGGCCAGCGTGGGCTGGTAGCCAACAGCGGAGGGCATGCGGCCGAGAAGGGCCGAGACCTCCGAGCCCGCCTGGGAGAAGCGGAAGATGTTGTCGATGAAGAGCAGGACGTCCTGACCCTGGTCGCGGAAGTACTCGGCCGTGGTGAGGCCGGCCAGCGCGACACGCATGCGCGCTCCGGGCGGCTCGTTCATCTGGCCGTAGACCAGGCAGGTCTTGTCGATGACGCCGGACTCGGTCATCTCGAGGTAGAGGTCGGTGCCCTCGCGGGTGCGCTCGCCCACGCCGGTGAAGACGGAGGTGCCGCCGTGCTGCTGGGCGAGGTTGTTGATGAGCTCCTGGATGAGAACCGTCTTGCCCACGCCGGCGCCGCCAAAGAGGCCCGTCTTGCCGCCACGGACGTAGGGCTCGAGAAGGTCGATGGCCTTGATGCCCGTCTCGAAGATCTCCGTGGTGGTGGTGAGCTCGTCGAAGG
>CALUJT010000201.1 GCA_944321005.1 uncultured Atopobiaceae bacterium
GGACTGTCCCCCTGTCAACCTGACCGGAGACGAGGGTGCCATGAAGAAGCAGCCGCAGGTCACGGAGCAGACGCGCGCCAATCTCCGCCAGGCGTTCTGGGAGCTCTACGCCGAGCGCCCCATCGAGAAGATCTCGGTCCGCGAGATCACCGACCGCGCTGGCTACAACCGAGCGACCTTCTACCTCTACTACCACGACGTCTACGAGCTTCTGGCGGAGATCGAGGACCAGGTGCTCGGCAACATCGACCGTCTGGTGAACGAGCACCTTCTCAAGGGCGACCGCCTGGACTTCTCCCAGCACATGGGCCTCATCCTGCGCCTTGCCCAGAGGTCGCGCGCCTACACCGAGGTGCTCCTCGGCGAGCACGGCGACCCCACCTTTGGTCAGCGCCTCAAGGAGATCGTGAGCCCCATCGTCGACCGCTTCTTCCTGCAGGACGAGGCCGTGGACGAGCAGGGCAGGCGCATCGTCCGCGAGTTCTACCTCTCCGGAATCCTGGCGATCATCCGCACGTGGACGGCGGAGAAGGACCCCATGCCCATCGACCGTCTCATCGACCTCGTGGTGCGCATCGCGCTCAACTGACCCACCCGCAGGGGCGCCGCCCGTCTGTAAATTGGGGACTGTCCCCAATTTACAGACCGCTCAGTTCTTGGCAAAGAACGCGAGCGCGATGGCGCCCGGCCCCACGTGCGTGCCGATGGTGGCGCCCACGGAGGTGATGGGGAGGTCCTCCTCGGCCACCATGCCCTCCCAGATGGCGCGGTTGTCGTCCAGATACTTCTTCAGCAGCTTCTGCGAGAGGCCCGTGTAGCCCAGCAGCACCGGCATCGTGAAGTCGATGCCGTGCTTCTCGACCTGCTGGTGAAGCTGGTTGCGCCCGTTCTTGGAGCCGCGCGCCTTGCCCAGCATCACGACCTCGCCGTCCTCCACGCCCACGACGGGCTTGATGGAGAGCAGCTCGCCGATGGTGCCCACGCTCTTGGGGATGCGACCGCCGCGCTTGAGGTACTCGAGCGTGTCGAGAAGCGCGAGCAGGCAGACGCGACCTACGACCGCCTCGACCTTCTCGGCAATCTCTGCCGCGCCCAGGCCCTCGTCGACGAGGCGCAGCGCATAGAGGACCAGGAGGCTCTGGCCGATGGTGACGTTCTTGCCGTCGACCACGTGGACCTCGGGATAGTCCGCTGCGGCGGTGACGGCGCTCTGGTAGGTGCCCGAGAGCGCGGAGGAGAGCGTGATCACCACGGCCTCCTCACCCGCGGCGCGCACCCGCTCAAAGACCTGCTGGTAGGCGTAGGGCGTGGCCTGGCTCGTCTTGGGCAGCTCGTCGCTCTCGATGAGCATCTCGTAGAAGCGGTCGTTGGTGAGGTCGACGCCGTCGGCATACGTGGTCGCGCCAAACGTGATGCCCAGGGGTATGACCGTGAGGCGGGGGTCGAGCTCGCCCGGGAGGTCGATTCCGGAGTCGGTGATGATGCGAACGGACATGGCGCCCACCTTTCTGCCCGGATGGCTACTGCTCTTCTCGTTCTTCTCGCCCGAACGTCCTGAGTCGCTCGAGGATGTGGTTGAGGGAATCGTACATCTGAAGGCGCTGCCGCGTGGCAAGCTCGCCGCCAGCCTCGTCGAGCACTCGGTGAATGATGTCGTCGAGCGGACGCGCCGCCTCGTAGCCCTTCTCGGTCAGGCGCACGGGCGCGCGGTAGCGGGAGGCGTCCCCGTCCTCGGTATCCCCCACCTCGACGAAGCCGTCCTCGGCAAGGTGCGCGATGGTGCGCGACATGGCGGCGCGGCTCACGTCCACCAGGCGCGCGAGCTCGGAGGCGGTGAGCCCGTCGGGGTTCTTGACCAGGTAGTAGAGGCACATGACGTCGGACCCGCGAAAGCCCAGGCGCTTGGCCTCGGCGGTCTTGATGCGCTGAATCTCCTTGCCAAGGGCGCTGATGATGCCGACGAAGTCCTCGAAGCGCTTCTCGGTCACGCCGCTCGCCTCCCCGGTCCCCGAGACGGATGGTCAGATGTTAACTGCGTAACATCATTATCGCCCCGCCTCCCCGGGTATCAAGCGAGCCACGCGATATTCACATGGACCTTGACGCCGCGGTGCGATGCCTCAATTGTTTCCGGCGGGAAAATACCCTTGCGCACGCGTCGCCGCGCGCGTATCGTGTCCACAACGCGTAAGGCCCACGAGAGCACGAGAGGAGCGCCAGACATGAGCCAGACCTTCATCAACGTCAACGTTCGCACGTCCATGAACTGGTGGTGGCGCAACTTCTCCTCGCCCGGTCGATGGTGAGTCTCACGCGCCATACCCATTTGCGCTGAGAGGGCTCCCGGAAGACCGGGGGCCCTTTTCTTGTGGCAATCAGCGCCACGACCAGCGCCCAGGACAACAAGAACCGCAAGCCGATAAGAACCTCAAGCCAGCACCTCCCGCCAAATCCCAGAAAGGATCCCGCCATGTCCGAGAACACCGCCGCCCAGACCTCCGCCGCCCGCACCGTCGCCACCGTCGACCACGGCAAGCTCGACATCCAGGCCCTTGTTCTTCTCGCCGTCCTTCTTGCCGCCGGCTTCATCCTCAACTTCACCGTGGGCAAGGCCATCTCCGGCATCTCCGGCGGCCTCATCAGCCCCGAGTTCATCATCTCCGCCTTCTGCCTCACCATCCTCGTGGTGCGTCCCAACCTGCCGCAGGCGCTCGTGATCGGCCTCATCTCCGCCGCCGTCATCCAGGTCACCACCACCTCGCCCTTCATCGACTTCGCCGCCGAGGGCATCGCCGCCATGCTCATGGCGGGCATCGTGGCCGCCGGCATGTCCTCGCCCGTCAAGAGGCTCGTCCCGCTGGCCGGCTCCTTTGTCACCACCGTGGTCTCCGGCGTGATCTTCATGCTCATCAAGATCGCCATGGTGGGCGGCGCGGCCGAGCTCGCCGCGGCCATGCTCCCCGTGGTCGTCCTCACCGGCGTCTTCAACGCCATCCTGGTGAGCGCGCTCTACCTCCCCATCAAGGCCGCCCTCAAGCTCGCCGACTAGCCCACCCAGGACTTGACAGTCTGCCCGGGTCAAACTGTCAACTTGACAGCTGGCCCTGGGCAAACTGTCAAAGAGAAAGGTCACCATGACCAGCGCCTCTCCCATCATCCAGCTCAGGGACGTCTCGTTCTCGTACGGCGCGGCCGCGACTCCCGCGCTCGACCACGTCTCCCTCGACATCGCGCCGGGGGAGTTCGTGGGCGTGATAGGCCCCTCGGGCGCCGGCAAGTCCACCCTCGCGGCGGTCATGTCCGGCGCGATCCCCCACCACTACCGCGGCCAGCTCTTTGGCGCCGCGCTCGTGGACGGGCGGGACACCTGCGAGGTCACGCTCACGGACATCTCCCGCATCGTGGGCAGCGTGAACCAGGACATCGACGCCCAGATGGTAGCCTCCGTGGCGGAGGACGAGCTGCTCTTTGGCCTCGAGAACTTCGGCGTGCCGCACGAGGAGATTCCAGCCCGCGTGACGGAGGCGCTTGAGACCGCGGGCATTGCCGACCTGCGCGAGCGCGAGATCGCCACGCTCTCGGGCGGGCAGAAGCAAAAGGTGGCCATCGCTGCCATCCTTGCGCTCGCGCCGCGCGTCCTCGTGCTGGACGAGCCCACGGCGGCGCTCGACCCCGTCTCCTCGAGCGCGGTCTTTGACACGCTGCGGGAGCTCAACGCCAGCGCCGGCATCACGGTGGTGGTCATCGAGCAGAAGGTGGCGCTCCTCTGCGAGCACTGCGACCGCATCCTGGTGATGGACGAGGGGCGCCTGGCCTTTGACGGCACGCCTCGCGAGGTCTTCTCGCACGGCCGCGAGCTGCGGGCGCTTGGCGTGGACAGCCCCCGCGTGGCTCGCGTCTCCAACAGCCTTGCCGAGCACGGCATCATCGCCCCCGGCGCCCCCTGCCTCAGCGTGGCGGAGGCGCGCGACCTCATTGCGGGCCTCCTGCGCGGACGGAGCGGCGTGCGCGCGGGCGAGAAGAACCCGGCGCCCGCCACCGCCACGGAGCCCGGGCCGCCGGGCGCCGGACCCGCCGACGAGCCCGTCGTTCGCTTCCACGACGTGAGCTTTG
>CALUJT010000202.1 GCA_944321005.1 uncultured Atopobiaceae bacterium
GACCCGCGCATCTGGGCCGGCGGCGACATCGTCACCGGCGCGGCCACGGTCATCCTGGCCATGGGCGCCGGCAAGACCGCTGCGGCAAGCATCACGAGGACGCTCGTCGGGTAGCGAGAAGAACGTCTGGTCGTAGCTGACGGCCCTCCCGGTTTCCACGCGGAAGTGCGCTTCGCGAAACTTCCGCTTAGGAAACCGGGAGGGCCTTTTGCTGCTGAGGTTGAGGTTCTTCTCGTCTGGGACCGACGAAGGGCGTCTGCCGGGTTTGGCGGGCTGTCGCCCGCACTTGGCAGCGCCCGCCGAAGCGCCCCGCCATCAAGTGTGGGCTAGAGCGCACTCGATGCGCGCACTTGAGCGCAAAACTCGAGAGACAGGTCGCACTCCCCAGTCCATCACCGAAATACTGCCCGCACTTGATGCCCGCACTTATGAGTGCGGGCCGCATGATCCGTCACTTCCAGCCGAGGTCCTCGAGGTTGCGGAGGTGGAGGCACTCTGTCAGGCGATGGGTCGCGGCTCCCCCGAGTCGAGTCCCTCGCAGAACTCCTCGTATGTGCGCGGGCTCGTGATGGGCACATCGGCACTCGGCACGTTGCCGCGCTCGGCAAAGAGCAAGGCGCCGAGACCCTCCTTGGCCCACGTGAGAAAACGCGCGTCCAGCTTCAACGCAAGGCCGTTGTCCGCGTTGACGAGAAACGCGTCGAGGGCGCCGAGGATGGTCTGGGCCGCTCCCGGGAAGTCGCCGCACCCAAGGCTGGCATAGATGTCCTCGAGAAGCCGGTAGTCCTCGGCAGGAATCACCTCGTTGATCTTCTTCAGGCCGAGAAACGCGTAGCGCCGGTCGTAGAGGCTGCGCACCAGCACCGAAAGCTCCCCCGCAGCGTCGCTCATAATCTTTGCGGCCCAGGCGTCGTTCCCGCGACCGTACGCTGAGCTCGCCTCCACAAGGCAGTAGAGCGCAGACGAGAAGTGCCGGCAGAGCTCCTCGTCCGTCACGTCGGAACGCACAGGCGCCACGTCCGCGAAGAGGCCTGCCGGGTCGTATATCGCAACGACGGGGTCAAGGCTGCCGACCTGCTGGGGCTCGGCCACGTAGAGGTCCACGTGGAGGGCGTCAGAGAAGATCGCCAGCTTCTGCGGCAGACCGAAGTCGACGTCCTCGACGAAGACGATGTCGCCGCACGCGGCGAGGTACTTCTCGCGCTGCGCCAGCACGATGTCGCGGTTCTGGGGAGAGACGACGAGATAGAGGTCGATGTCGGAGAACTCGTCCGCATCTCCGCGGGCGATCGAGCCCTTGAGAAGAACCGCCTCGCACAGGCCGTCGGCGACCGCCGCGTCAGCGATGCGCGCAATGGCCTCGTCAAGGCGTGCGATACCCGTGATGCGTCCCTCGTCCAACATCGCTCCTCCCCAGGTCCGTGCGCTACTCCAGCGAGATGACCACGTGGTCGCCGTCACCGCCGTCAACCTCGATGAGCGTGCCCTTCTCGCCGTGCTTGATCGCCTCCGCGACGAGCGTCATGTCGACGTCGGCGTCGTTGAGGTTCAGGTTGACGACGCCGGGAAGCTTGGAGCTGGCACCGAGCACGGCGCTCGCCATGCCCAGGGGGACGTTGATGTTCACCACGTCACCGTCGCTGCTGTCCACCTGGATGTGGAGCTTCTTGGGCTTGGAGCCATCCGTGCGCGACGGCTCCGGCGCGGGCTCCAGCGCGGGCTCCACCGGCGTAATCTCCTGGCTCTTGTGACCCTCCAGCAGCTCGTCCACGGTCACGCCGAGCGTCCGCGCGAGCTCCGGTAGCAGCATGATGTCGGGCGCGCTGAGGTCATTTTCCCACTTGCTCACCGCTTGCGCCGTCACGCCCATCTTCATGGCGAGGCGCTCCTGCGTCATGCCGTACTCCAGGCGCAGCCGTGCGATGCGGCGTCCCAGCGTCTCGTTCTTCTCGTCCATTGATGGTCCTTTCCTCGGGTTTCTGCGTGCGGCTCCCACTGTGACATCCCCCTCGGTTGAGTTCCACCAACCATCCGACGAGTTACGATTCTACCCGTTTACCAGCAAGAACAACCGTTGGTTGCGCGGCGTGCTATCGTTTTGATAGAGCCGAGGTCAGGAGGACGCATGGGTGAGACGACCCCGAAAAAGCCCGACTGCAGGGAGTGCTACGAGAAGCAGATGCGCGAGCTTGCCGTGCTCTGCGGGCTTGACGACGCGACGCTCGACAGGATGCTTGCGATAAAGGACGAGGTCCTCGCCGGCATGGGCGGTGAGCGCATCCGCCCGGACCGCATGGGCGAGCTGCTCGGGCGCGTGACTCCCCTCCTGGGCACGGACGACCCCTACCGCGACATCAAGCGCGAGTACAACCAGCTCATGCTGGACCGGGAGCAAGAGTGCGCCGCGCGCATCGAGGCGGCCGACGAGCCCTTCCAGCTTGCCCTGCGCTACGCCGTGGCCGGCAACCTCGTGGACTTTGGCGGAAAGAACGCGTTCACGCGCGACGACGTGACCGCGCTCATCGACCGCGTGCCCGAGATCTCATTTGCCGTGGACGACTCCGCAGTCCTGCTGGATGCCGTGCGCTCCGCCCGCGCGATCATGTACCTGGGGGACAACTGCGGCGAGATCGTCCTGGACAAGCTCATGATCAAGGAGATCGCCCGCGAGAACCCCGACGCTCAGGTGACCTACGGCGTGCGCGGCGGCCCCGCCATCAACGACGTCACGCTCGAGGACGCGGCTCAGGTGGGCATGACGGACGTCGCCCGCGTGCTCTCCAGCGGCGTGGCAACCCCCACAACCGTGCTCTCGGCCAGCACCGAGGAGTTCCGTCGCGCGTTCTATGACGCGGATCTCGTCATCAGCAAGGGCATGGGCAACTTTGAGGTGCTCGTGGACGGCTGCGGACGCGAGGACGTCTACTTTCTCCTCATGACCAAGTGCGGCCACGTTGCGAGCCTCGTAGACGCGCCCCTCATGTCCTTCGTCTGCAAGCGAGGGTAGTGGCGCAGGCACACGGACCCACAATTCCCGTGACAAGTATATACTATACTTGTCACGGGAAAGGAGGGTGCCATGCCGCAGCTCTCGCTCTATCTGGATAACGGAACCATGGAAAAGCTCCGTCGGGACGCCTCGAGAGAAGGAATCTCGCTCTCTCGTCATGCCGCCCACCTCATCAGACTCGACGGCGCGTCTCGCTGGCCAACGGGGTTTCTTGATCTCTACGGCTCAGTCAAAGACGACAGCTTCGCGGAGCCTTCGGAGCTTGACTGGTCCCTCAACGCCAGGCGTCCCGCGCTCTAGGGGGCACGTATTGTTCTATCTCGATACCTGCATCTGCATGGACTTTCTTCGCGGCAGACTTCCCAACACCTTTGAGGTCATCAGATCGAACGACCCGCGCCTCTTTGCATTGCCCGCCGTCGTGGAGGCTGAGCTCAGGCTGGACGCACTCAAGAGTTCGCATCCCGAGGCGAACCTGCGTAAGGTGGAGGCGTTTGCCCTGCCATTCTCAATTGTTCCCTTTGACTCGGCATGTGCACGAGAATATGCGGAGATCCGCGCAGAGCTCGAACACTCCGGACGAATCATCGGCCCCAACGACCTCATGATCGCGGCCGTTGCGCGCGCAAACGGAGCGGTGCTCGTGACGCACAACACTCGCGAGTTCAAGCGCGTCCCGCGCTTGCGACTGGAAGACTGGGACGAGATCGTCGCCTAGGCGTCCCGCCGCAAAACACGCCACTCAACTCCAGCTTTTCTGTACATTGCGAGGGCACTCGATGGGGCGAGAAGAACGTGCGGTCGTCTGACCTGCACAGATGCGAGGTTCTTCTCAGCCCCTCCCATGAGGCGGGGCAACAATGTACAGAAAACCCAACCTTTCAAAACGCGGTCGAGGCCGCGCACGTAAACTAACGAGAAGAGGCCCCGGGTTTCCTAAGAGGAAGTTTCGCGCAGCGCACTTCCTCGTGGAAACCCGGGGCCTTGCCGAGTCAGGTTAGTTCAGACGCGAGCCTAGACGATATGTAGAGTGATCGGGACCTCACTCTATGAAGCAGGGCCCTCTTCGGGGCGTCGTGGGTTAGGCTCGG
>CALUJT010000203.1 GCA_944321005.1 uncultured Atopobiaceae bacterium
ACGCTCGACTACTTCACGCGCGAGATCTTTGGCAAGGACCGCGCCACGCGCTACCGCCCGCACTTCTTCCCGTTCACTGAGCCCTCCTGCGAGGTCGACGTCTCCTGCGGCGTCTGCGGCGGAAAGGGCTGCCGCTTCTGCAAGAACACCGGCTGGCTCGAGATCCTGGGCGCCGGCATGGTGGACCCCAACGTCTTCGAGTTCTGCGGCATCGACCCCGAGAAGTACACCGGATTTGCCTTTGGCATCGGCGTCGAGCGCGTGGCGGCCCTTCGCTACGACCTGCCGGACCTGCGCATGCTGATGACCGGCGACATGCGGTTCCTCTCGCAGTTCTAGGACTTTCTCTGGCACCCCATCTGGCGGCTCATTCGTCGCTCGCGTACCTAAGTACGCGTCGCTCCTCTTTCGCCACCATCTGGGGCACCAGAGAAACCCCTAGAACTACGAGAAACTGTTTTTTACTAAATCGCGCGAAAAGGAGAAGAACATGCGCGTCTCATATGAGTGGCTCAAGAGCATGGTCGACGTGCCGGCGGACCCCGCCGAGCTCGTGGCCGAGTTCACCCGCACCGGCACCGAGGTCGAGGCCGTGGAGAAGGTCGGCGCCAACCTCGAGCACGTGGTCACGGCCCAGGTAGTGAGCAAGAAGCCCCACCCCGACTCCGACCACATGTGGCTCTGCCAGGTCTCCGTGGGCGAGAAGAACGTGGACGAGGACGGCAACCCCGTGCCCCTGCAGATCGTCTGCGGCGCCCAGAACTTCAACGAGGGCGACCACATCGTGTGCGCCATGATCGGCGCGGTGCTGCCCGGCGACTTCAAGATCAAGAAGAGCAAGCTGCGCGGCGTGGAGTCCTGCGGCATGAACTGCTCCGCCCGCGAGCTGGGCCTCGGCAACGACCACGAGGGCATCATGATCCTGCCCGAGGACGCCCCGGTGGGCATGGACTTCACCGACTACCTGGGCATGTCCGACACCGTGATCGACTGCGAGATCACGCCCAACCGCCCGGACTGCCTCTCCATGACCGGCATGGCAACCGAGGTGGCCGCCATTCTCGACGAGGACACCCACATCGAGCTCCCCACCGTCAAGCGGGAGCAGGGGCCCGACGCCGCGGACCTCGTGGACGTGACCATCGAGGACGCCGAGCTCTGCCCGCGCTACACCGCGCGCGTGGTGCG
This sequence comes from uncultured Atopobiaceae bacterium, assembly GCA_944321005.1. Lineage (GTDB taxonomy): Bacteria > Actinomycetota > Coriobacteriia > Coriobacteriales > Atopobiaceae > Thermophilibacter. The sequence goes on from CALUJT010000203.1 coordinate 1,189, forward strand.
CAACGTCAAGATCGGCCCCTCGCCCGAGTGGCTCGCCCAGCGCGTGGCCGCGGCGGGCGGCCGCTCCATCAACAACGTGGTGGACGTGACCAACTACGTGATGTACCTCACCGGCCAGCCGCTTCACGCCTTCGACCTGGGCAAGCTCACGGAGCGCGACGGCAAGCGCCACATCGTGGTCCGCGCCGCGCGCGACGGCGAGAGGCTCGTCACGCTCGACGGCCAGGAGCGCGAGCTCACGAGCGACATGTGCCTCATCACGGACGACGGCCACACCCCCATCGCCCTCGCCGGCGTCATGGGCGGCCTCGACTCCGAGATCACCGAGGGCACGACCGATGTCCTTCTCGAGAGCGCGAACTTCTCCAGCGGCCACACGTCGCGCACCTCCCGCAACCTCGACCTCATGAGCGAGGCCTCCATCCGCTACGAGCGTCAGGTCGACGGCTCCAACTGCGCCAACGTCGCCCAGATCGCGGCTGCGCTCTTTGAGGAGTGCTGCGGCGCCGAGGTCTGCCCCGGCATCGTGGACGTCTATCCCGGCGAGGCCGACGACGTCCCGGCCAGGATCGAGTTCCGCCCGTACCGCGCCCGCGCGCTCGCCGGCGCCCCCATCACCAACTCCTTCATCACCTCGCGCCTCACGCGCCTGGGCTGCACGGTCGAGAAGAACGACGTGGAGCACTACGTCGTGACCGCCCCCACCAACCGCCCCGACCTCACCCGCGAGGTCGACCTCATCGAGGAGGTCGTGCGCCTCTGGGGCGAGGGCGACATCGAGGCCACCCTGCCCGCGGCCAGGAACCACGCCGGCGGCCTCACCGTGGAGCAGCGCCGCGTGCGCAAGATCGGCTCGGTCCTTCGCGCCTGCGGCCTCTCCGAGACCTCCACGTACTGCTTCGCCGCGCCCGACGACCTCTCCCGCCTGGGCATCCCCGAGACCGGCCGCGGCGTGCCTGTGAAGATCATCCGCCCGCTCGTGGCCGAGCAGTCCGAGATGCGCCGCTCCATGCTGCCCGGGCTTCTCCGCTCCGTGGCCTACAACCTCGACCACGGCGTGCCCAACGTGGCGCTCTACGAGATCGGTCGTGTCTTCTACGGCCACGAGAGCAAGAGCCTGCCGGACGAGCCCAGCTTCGTCTGCGGCGTCATGGCGGGCAAGCGCGCGGACGACGCCTGGAACCAGCGCTTCTCCGAGTACGACTTCTACGACGCCAAGGGCGTGGTGGAGGAGCTCCTGGACGCCCTGCGCGTGACCAAGGTCCGCTTCAAGGTGGCCGACGCCGAGAAGTACCCCTGGCTGCAGCCCGGTCGCGCGGCAGAGGTCACGGCCGGCGGCGGCCAGGTCGTGGGCTGGGTCGGCAACGTCCACCCGCGCGCCCTCGCGGCCGTGGGCGTCGAGGTCCCCGTGGTGGCCTTCGAGCTCTCCCAGGCGGCCCTGCTGCGCCTTGCCGCGAACGAGCTGCCGTACCAGGAGGTCCCCACGCTCCCGGGCGTGGACGTGGACCTCGCCATCGTGGTCGACGAGACCGTGACCTGCGAGACCCTCATGCAGCGCATCACCTCCGCCGGCGGCAAGCTCCTCGCGGACGTGCGCCTCTTCGACGTCTACCGCGACGAGAAGCGCGTGGGCGCGGGCAAGAAGTCCATGGCCTTCTCGCTCACGTACCGCGCGGCCGACCGCACCCTCACCTCCGAGGAGGTGGAGAAGGCCCACGAGCGCCTCGTGACCAAGGTCTGCAAGTCCACCGGCGGCGAGGTTCGCTCCTAACCAGTTGACAGTTTCCTCAGGTCAAACTGTCACATCGGCACGTTGTCGGCCGGGCGTCCCCAGCGGGCGCCCGGCCCGCTTCTTCTGCGCCCCGAGGCTTCCACAGCCGCGGGGCGCCCACGTTTCTGGAAGGCTTTCCCTAGGGACCCTCCCGGAAGAGGGTCCCTTTTCCAACGCGAGAACAGGGGAGGCTGCTGCAATGAGACAAAGCTCAAGAGACGTGACCGGCACCGCGGGAGACGTGCGGGAGGGGACTGCCTACGGGTACGCGCGCGTGTCCTCGCGCGACCAGAACCTCGACCGACAGATAGACGCGCTTTTGGGGTTTGGCGTGGAGGAGGAGCGCATCTTCTCGGACAAGGCGAGCGGGAAGGACTTCTGCCGCCCCAGCTACCAGCGCCTGATGAGGCGTCTTCGTCCGCGGGACACCCTTGTGGTCAAGAGCATCGACCGGCTGGGCAGGAGCTACGACGACATAATCGAGGAGTGGCGCCGCCTCACCAAGGACCGCGGCGTGAGCGTCGTCGTCCTGGACATGCCGCTTCTGGACACGCGGCTCGGGCAGGGCGGGCTCACGGGCGAGTTCATCGCGGACCTCGTGCTTCAGCTGCTCTCGTACGTGGCCCAGCTCGAGCGCGACTCCATCCACCAGCGCCAGGCAGAGGGCATCGCGGCGGCGCAGGCACGCGGCGTGAGGTTCGGCCGGCCGCGCAACAAGACGCCCGAGGGGTTCGAGCTCGCCCGCGAAGCGTTTCTCAGCGGACGGCTCTCCGGATCTGCCGCGGCGGAGGCCTGCGGCATGTCCCGCACGACCTTCATGAGGTGGGTGCGCGAGAAGAACCTGGGGGACGCAGGCTAGCCTCGGGGCGGGCGGCGGCGGTGAAGGCATCAATTTCCTAGTCAAACATGACCAAAAAGTAGACCATTCGGCCGGCACGCCCGCGAGCTGTGACTCTCAGACAATGCGCAGCTCGCTGAAAGAGATTCATACAGATACAGATTAAAGCATACCCCCCGGCATAAAGTCTACTTTTTGAACACGAGGGGGGAGGGACCTCTATGGTGCCTGAGCTGCAGATTCTCGAGGAGGGGCACCCCGCT
>CALUJT010000204.1 GCA_944321005.1 uncultured Atopobiaceae bacterium
ACCGTGAAGTAGCGGTCGTGGTCGTACATCTCCACCACGCGCCCGCCGGGCTGCCCCTTGCGCGAGCGCTGGGCCCAGTCGGGCTTCGGGCCCCTGAAGATCAGGTGCAGGCCGTCGCCGGAGGGCGAGACCTCCGTGTAGGTGCCGGCCTCCTCGACCACCCAGCGGTACGCGGGGTCGAGGACGCCATCCGAAATCACATGGTCGAGGTCGAGCCCCGTGAAGGCGCGGTCGGGCCCGAAGACGAACCCCACGCCGTCGCAGCGCCAGCGGCCCACGGCAGCCACCGCATCCTCGAAGGTCGCCCAGGTCGCAGGGTCGGTGCTCTTGGCCATGCGCCCGGTACGGGCGTCCACGGGCAGCTTCGTCGCCCTGCCGTTCCGCTCCTCGCGCCGCCAGCACACCCAGCGCGGCTCGCGGCGCAGCTCCACCGGCACGCCCCTCAGGTCAGCCATGGGAGCGCACCCCCTCGGAAACTCCGCGCGCGTGCGCTACACTGTGCCCCGCGATTCCGGCCAGGGATTCGCACTGGGCGGGCGCGGCGGCAACCGCGCCCGCCCGCTCTCGCGGGGCGGCGCGCCTACTCCCTCTTCCCGCCGTCATACGACGTCCCCCTGCTCGCGTTCGGGAACACCACGTCGCGGCAGATGCGCCAGCGCCCGTTCACCTTGTCGGCCGGGATCCTGACCTCGATGATGCCCCTCCTGATCGACCCCACGTGCTCGCCCGTCACCTGCGCGAGCTCGTTCGGCGTCATGAACAGCGGCACGTCCTCGAACCTCGCCTTCATCGCTTCTCTCGCCTTCCCCTCTGTCTCCTCGGTTGGCCCTGGACCTGGCGCGCGGCGCGGCGGTGCCACGTGGTGGGCCGCCGCCTCCCCACGCAGCCGTAGAATATCACAGCATTTCTCATGCATTGAGACTGTTAGCTATATTTGGTGTAGAATGGTGTTGTTCGGTTGTTCGATTTGTCGCTGAGTGCTATCTTCTGTTGCATAGTGTTGCGCCCTTCCAGTCAGGTGGGGCAACGCACCGCCACAGAACGCACACAACTCGGGAGGTATGGCAGATGGCGAGCGCTCTTCTGGAGCTCAGGAAGGCGGCGGGGTTCAAGAAGTCGGCGGAGTTCGCGAAGGTCGTGAAGATCCCGCCGTCCACCTACGCGCGCTACGAGAGCAGCCCCGACAAGATCCCCATGGGCGCGGCGCGGAAGCTCGCGGACTGGTTCCGCGTGCCCATCGACGTCATCGTCGGCCGCGAGGAGGTGGACGTCCGCTCGCTGCGAGGCGACGTCCAGAAGAGCTACGACCGGCTCAGCCCGCGCTCCAAGTCGGCGCTCGAGGAGTTCCTCTCGTTCCTCGCCGAGAGGGACATGGACGAGGGCCTCCGCATGCACGAGGAGCAGGAGCGCCGATACGAGGCGGCGGCGTGGCGCTACGAGCGCATCTTCCTCGAGGAGCTCCAGAGGAGCGACGGGCTCGAGGACCTGCTCGCGCTCGGCACGGCGGACGAGCTCAGGTCTGCGTTCAAGGAGTTCGTGGCGGGCCGCGCCGCCGCGAGGCTAGAGGGGGAGGCGGCCGAGGAGGCGGTCGACAACGTCATGGCGGCCTACGACCGCCTCCACGGGATATGGGAGCGCGGCGGGGGCTCGTCCTTCGGCGTCCCCGAGCGCTTCCTCGGGCCCTACGCCGACCTCGAGTTCGACGGCCGCGAGGGGAGGTGACGCCCTTGGGGAGAGGAACGAAGTGGGCCCGGGGAAGGTAGCGACTTCCCCGGGCCCGTGCCCAGTCCAGTGCACCCGGAAAGGACGGTGACATTATATGTCATCAGGCGCAATGCTATCCAAAACGACCCATCCCACCTGCGGGAAGAGGACGCTGCAGCGCCTCCGCCGCGAGGCGGGCTACCGCAGCGCCAGGGACTTCGCCGCGGAGCTCGGCATCCCCGCGTCAACCTACTCGCGCTACGAGCGCCAGCCCGAGGGCCCGGGCATGGCCGTGCCGCTCTCGGCGGCGTGGGCCATCGCCGACCGCCTCGGCTGCTCCATCGACCTCGTCGTCGGCCGCGAGGACATCGACGCCCCCGACGAGCACCCCGTCCAGTCCCGATACGACGCACTCTCCGGCGCCGGCCGCGCGCTCGTGGACAGCTACCTCGACTTCGTGGAGCAGTCCGAGGCCGACGGCCCCCGTCCCCAGGGAAGGAGGTGATCGCATGGTTGCCGAGAGCGAGAGCCGCGACAGGAGGCCGGAGGAGCCGGCCCGCGCCGAGGACAAGAGGGCGCTCGACGCGAGCCAGGAGCTCTTCTACAGCGACATCGCGGCCCGCGTCCGCCGCTGGATCGCGGAGGGCCGCCCCGTCCGCAGGGAGGGGCGTGAGCGCGATGGCGAGTAAGGTGAGGGGCGCCGGCGGGATCTACCCGCTCGAGGACAAGCCCAGGAACAAGTGCCGCAAGTGGAAGCTCGTCGTCTCGCTTGGCAGAGACCCGAGGACCGGGAAGTACCCACAGAAGTCCCGTACGTTCAGCGGCACCTACACCGAGGCAAAGGCCGCGAGGCGCGAGTTCGTCGCAGAGATCGAGTCCGGCAACGTTGTCCGGCGCAGCAGCTGGACGTTCGCCTCCTACGCTGAGCACTTCTGCGAGGTGCGCGAGAAGACGCGCGAGCTCGCTCCGCAGACCATCTATGCGGACCGCTCGTACGCCAGGCAGATCTCGCACCTCATCGGCCACGTCAGGCTCCAGGACGTCACGCCCACGGTCCTCGAGAAGGCCTACCTGGACCTCAGGTCCGGCATGAGCCTGAGCGGCAAGCCCCTGAAGGGCACCACCCTCTCGAACATCCACGGCTTCGTGTCCAGCATGATGAGGCACGCCAAGAGAGCCGGCGTAATCGCGGAGAACCCCTGCGAGGGGGTCGACGCCCCCAAGCGGGACACGGCCGAGAAGAGAGCGCTCAGCGAGAAGGAGCTCGGCGATCTCGTGGCGAAGCTAGACCCTGCGGACTCCCGTCAGTGCGCCGTCCTGCTCGCCGGCTCGCTAGGCCTTAGGCGCGGCGAGCTGTGCGGCCTGTCCTGCGGCGACGTCGACTTCGACGCCATGACGCTCAGCGTCCGCCACTCGTACGACCGATTCGGCAACCTCAAGGAGCCCAAGACGGAAGCGGGAAGGCGCGTGCTTCCCCTCTCTCCGTTCGCGGCGCTCGTGCTCTCGGTGCGAATGCAGGCCCTCGTCGAGCTCTACGGAGCCGAGGACGGCTACACGGTGACGAGGACGGTCAGGGGCAAGGAGGTCGTCATGCCCGCGCCTGACAGGCCCCTGCTCACCGCGGCCTCCGGTCGCCGCCTGTCAACAAACTCCCTGAGCGTCTGGTGGGCTCGCCACCGCGAGCTTCTCGGCGTCGGCAATCTCACCCTCCACGAGCTAAGGCACACGTTCCTCTCCGTCGCGGCGGGCAGGGGCGTCCACCCGAGCGCCATGCAGAAGCTTGCCGGCCACAGGGACCCGAGCATCACCCTGAGGATCTACACGCACGTCAACATGGAGACGCAGAGGGCGGCGATGGACGCCATCGCCGGCGCCTACGACATTGGTACCCTGACAGCCGCATAGCACCACCGGAAAGGCGCCCGAGCACGCTGCGGGTACGATTCTTGAATGCCTCTTGAATCGACCCGCCAGAGACAGGCCGCAGGTCGGAGCAGTCACCCGCCCCGACCTGCGACAACGCCTCACCCGCCTCTCAAAGACACCGCTGTGTTAATTTGGGACTGTCCCCAATTAACAGACGCTACTTCTTGATCCAGCTGAACATGGAGCGGATCTTCTCGCCGGTCTTCTCGATGGGGTGGGAGTTGATGGCCTCGCGCTGCTCGAGGAGCCACTTGTGGCCGTTGTTGCAGTCATCGACGAACTCCTGCGCGAAGCTGCCGTCCTGGATTCGGGCGAGGATGCGCTTCATGGCCTCGCGGGACTCCGAGTTGATGACCTGCGGGCCGGCGTAGTACTCGCCGTACTCGGCGGTGTTGGAGATCGAGTAGTTCATGAAGTGGATGC
>CALUJT010000205.1 GCA_944321005.1 uncultured Atopobiaceae bacterium
GACGTTGGAGAGGTCGCGCTCCACGAGGTCCATGTAGCTCCACGCGATGATCTTCTCGGGCATGGGGTGGCCGAAGGTGCGCGCCAGGCGCAGCGCCACGCGCTCGAGCGCCGGGTGGAGGCTGCGGAGAAGCCCGCGCGCGCCCACCTCCGCGCCCAGCAGGCGCAGCTGGGTGGAGCTCGTGTCCGAGAGCTTGAGGTCGTTCACGCGCACGACGCGCATGCCGTGGGTGTCCACGATCTGCTTGTTCAAGATGTCGCGGGCGAGAAGGACCTCGTCCGGCTGGAGGTAGGAGAAGCGCAGGTCGGTGGCTATGACCTTGAGATGCACCTCGTGCTCGTCATACGTGTCCACGAACTTTCGCCAGGAGATCATGATGGGGGTGCGGCCCGGGCCCATGAAGGCCAGGCTCGTGATGCGGGGAAAGACCTCGCCCGTGGCGATGCCAAGGTCCGAGACCGTGCCGACCTTCTCGCCGTCGGCGTCCAGAACGGGGTTGCCCAAGAGCTGGGACAGGTAGATCATTCGTGCTCCTTAGTCGCGCGGTGCGCCTTGCGTCTGGCGGCGAGCCCGCTTGCCGGAGCACGCCGCAGGTCATCGACTGTGAGGTCGAGGTTTCATGCGGACCCTTCTCTTAGGGGATTTGCCTCTGGCAATTGTAGCCCATGGGACGGGGCGCGGGGCGCGGCAGGCCCCGCCCACACGTTATGATGGGAGCGAGGAGGACGCATGAAGCTAACCGAGAAGAGCCGGCGCATCCTGCGCCGCACCGCGCGCGTGGCGGCGGGCGTGGCCGCCGCGGGCGCCGTGGCTGCCCTCGCGGCGGGCACCGTTGCCCTGGCGCTCATGGGCGACACGGTGAAGTCCTTCCTGGGCACGGACGCGGTGGACGTCTCGGCCGAGCGACGCGACGCCACAATGGAGGCGGGCCGCGCCCTCGCGGAGCGCATCGAGGCCGAGGGCATCGTCCTCGTGCGCAACGAGGACCAGACGCTGCCCCTGCCAAAGGGCACGGACCGCGTCAACGTCTTTGGCTGGGCGTCGACGCAGTGGGTGGGCTCGGGCTCCGGCTCCGGCCAGGTCACGGGCTCGGTCATGGGCCTTCTGGACGCGCTCGAGGAGCGCGGCGTCTCCTACAACCACGAGCTCGCGGACATGTACCGCGCCTTCCACGGCGAGCGCGACTATCGCGGCGCGGGCGCCCTCAACAGCCACGACTACGAGTACTGCCGTCTCTACGAGCCCAGCGTTGACGACGCGACGTGCTACTCCGAGGATCTTCTCGCCAACGCGCGGGAGTTCTCCGACACCGCCATCGTGGTCATAGGGCGCGTGGCGGGCGAGTCCATAGACTGCCCCGCGCGCCAGTACAAGGTGCGCGAGCGCGGGGGCGGCGTCGTGACGGACGCCACCCGTACCTACCTCGAGCTCTCCCAGGAGGAAGAGGAGCTTCTGGCGTACGTCGGCGCCACGTACGAGCACGTGGTCGTGGTGGTCAACTCCACCAACACGATGGAGCTCGGCGAGCTCGAGACCGTCCCGGGCGTGGACGCCGCCCTTCTGGCGGGCGCCACCGGCGAGGTGGGCGCGCGGGCCGTGGCCTCGGTCCTCTGGGGGGACGCCAATCCCTCCGGCCGCACGGCGGACACCTACGCGTATGACTTCTCGACGGCCGCGAGCTGGGCAAACGCTGGCGAGAAGGGCGAGGGCTCGTATGTGGGCTCGCGGGGGCTCTACCCGGCGGACGGTACCCCCAACGTCAACGTGGGCGTGGCGGAGACCTATGACGCGGTGCGCTACGTGGACTACGTCGAGGGCATCTACGTGGGGTATCGCTGGTACGAGACCGCGGACGCCGAGGGCTTCTGGGACGACGTGACAAACGAGCACGGCACGGGGTACGAGGGCGTGGTCCAGTACCCGTTTGGCTACGGCCTCAGCTACACGGACTTTGCGTGGGAGGTCGTGGGGCGAGCGCCCTCGCAGGGGACGCGCGTGGAGCGCGAGACGTCCTTCTCGCTGCGCGTTCGCGTGACCAACACGGGCTCGGTGGCGGGACGCGACGTGCTGCAGCTCTACTGCTCCGCGCCGTACGCGTCGGGCGGGATCGAGAAGGCGTCCTCCGTGCTGGTTGCGTACGAGAAGACCCGGCTGCTGCAGCCGGGGGAGAGCCAGGAGGTGACGCTCTCCTTCGACCTGGACGACGTGGCGTCGTACGACTGCCGGGACGCCAACGCGAACGGCTTCTGCGGCTACGAGCTGGAGCGCGGCGAGTACGTGGTGGAGCTGCGGCGCAACGCGCACGAAGTTGCGGAGTGCCCGGCGGCCCGGACGACGCTCTACCTCCCGGACGACGTCGCGTGCGAGACGAGCCTGGAGACCGGCGCCGCCGTGACCAACCGCTTCACGGGCGATGCCGCTGCTGACGGCGTGTCTATTGACGGGTCGGACTCCGGCGCGGGCATCACCTATCTCACGCGCGCGGACTTTGCCGGGACGTTCCCGGAGGTGCGGGCCGCCAATCGCTCCATGTCCGACGCCGTGGCGGAGCTCAACCTCTATGACGGGGAGCGGGCGCGGGAGGACGCCGAGATCGTGGCCCAGTCCTCGGGCGCGGCGGACGTGCAGCCCTCTGCCAGCAGCTGGAGCCAGACGTGGCGGCTCTTCTCGGATGGCGAGCTCACGGAGCTGGGCGTGGAGCTGGGGACGGACTACGGGAGCCCCTTCTGGGAGATCGTGCTCGACCGCATCTCCGTGAGCGACATGGAGCGGCTCACGCTGCACGGCTACCTGGCCACGGGATCGATCGAGGCGATTGGCAAGCCCCTCACCAAGGAGGTGGACGGGCCCGCCCAGGTGGGGTCGTTCAACCAGCTCACGTATGGCGTGGGCTATCCGGCGCCGAGCGTGCTGGCGCAGACCTGGAACGTGGGGCTCGCGCGCGAGTACGGGCGGCAGCTGGGCCTCGAGGCGGCTGTGCTGGGCGTCGACGGTCTCTACGCCCCCTGCTCGAACCTGCGCCGCACGCCCGTGGGCGGGCGCAACTACGAGTACTACTCGGAGGACCCGCTCGTCTGCGGGACCATGGCGACGCAGGTGGTGGGCGGCGCGCGCGACGCGGGGACGTACTGCTTCCTCAAGCACTTCGCGGTCAACAACCAGGACTCGTACCGCGACTCGCTCTACACCTGGCTCACGGAGCAGACGCTGCGCGAGCTCTACCTGCGGCCGTTCCAGATTGCCGTCGAGGGCGGTGCCACGGGGCTCATGACCTCGTACAACCGGATCGGCGCCACGTGGGCCGGCGGCAGCCGGGCGCTGCTCACGGACGTCCTGCGCGGGGAGTGGGGCTTCGAGGGCGCCGTCATCACGGACTACGCCGACCATCAGCAGTACATGAGCGCGGACCAGGCCCTTCTCGCCGGGGGAGACCTCTACATGGACGGCGTCTTCCGCAACGGCGAGTACGCGCTCGCGCCTGGGGACGGATCCGGGGAGCGCGGCTACGCGGCGAGCCTGCGTCGCGCGACGAAGAACGTGCTCTACATGAGCGTGGAGGCGCGCGCGGCCAACCTCGCCCACAACGAGGCCGCGGCGGCGGATGGGCGCGAGGGAATCGAGCGGCCGATCAAGCGGCCGGGCGCCAACTACCTGGGCACGGCTCTGGGCATCGCGGACGCGGCGGCGCTTGTTTGCGTCGTGGCGTGGGGGCATCGCGCGCTGGAGCGCCGGCGGGCGCGACGAGAGGGCTCTGGCGGGCCGTCTGGCAAGCCTCTTTTTGAGCGGCCGGAAAAATAACGTAGTCTCGGCGCGCGGCTCTCAAGTGCCAACAGGGGAAACAACGTTATTTCAGGAAACCAAACCACGTTAATTTCCGGGGGCTCCGAGTAGACGTGCCGCGGGTCCCGGCCAGGGAAGCTGGCCGGGACCCGCGAGGTTGCGAATGGCGGAGGAGGAGGGATTCGAACCCTCGGAACGGGGTTTACCCGCTCGACGGTTTTCAAGACCGCTGCAATCA
>CALUJT010000206.1 GCA_944321005.1 uncultured Atopobiaceae bacterium
GTGAGGCCGGCGAGCGGGTTGGCCTGGTCCATGAACTGGGAGAGCTGCGAGGAGCCGAAGAACTCCTTGATGGCGGCCACGATGGGGCGGATGTTGATGAGCGACTGCGGCGTGATGTCGTCCACGTCCTGGGACGCCATGCGCTCGCGCACCACGCGCTCCATGCGGCTCATGCCAATGCGGAACTGGTTCTGCACGAGCTCGCCCACGGTGCGGACGCGGCGGTTGCCGAAGTGGTCGATGTCGTCGAGGCGCTTGGAGGCGTCACCGGCGTGGAGCGCCAGCAGGTAGCGCAGGGACTCGACGATGTCCTCCTGCGTGAGCACGCGGGCGGAGGACTCGACGTCGATGCCGAGCTTCTTGTTCACCTTGTAGCGGCCCACGCGCGCGAGGTCGTAGCGCTGCTCGTTGAAGTAGAGGCCATCGATGAGCGAGCGGGCGGAGTCCACGGTGGGGGGCTCGCCGGGGCGCTGGCGACGGTAGATCTCCAGGAGCGCGTCCTCGCGGGTGGTGGCGGTGTCGCGCTCGACGGTGTTGCGCACGACGTCGGAGTCGCCCAGGAGCGAGAGGATCTCGTCGTCGGACTCGGCGATGCCGAGGGCGCGCAGGAACATCGTGGCGGACTGGCGACGCTTGCGGTCGATCGAGACCACGAGGTGGCCGCGCTTGTCGACCTCGAACTCGAGCCAGGCGCCGCGGGCCGGGATGAACTGGGCCTTGTGCACGCGCACGCCGTTGTCCATCTCGGACGAGAAGTACACGCCGGGCGAGCGGACGAGCTGGGAGACCACGACGCGCTCGGTGCCGTTGATGACGAAGGTGCCGCGCTCGGTCATGAGCGGGAAGTCGCCCATGAAGACGAGCTGCTCCTTCATCTCACCGGTCTCCTTGTTGACGAAGCGCACGTCAACGAAGAGGGGTGCCTGGTAGGAGATGTCCTTGGCGCGGCACTCCGCGATGGTGTGCGCGGGGTCGCCAAACTGGTGGTCGCCAAAGGTGACCTGCAGGGTGTGGGCAGAGTTCTCGATGGGAGAGAACTCCGCGAAGGACTCGGCAAGGCCCTCGCCCATGAAGCGCTCGAAGGACTCCTTCTGAACCGAGATCAGGTTGGGGAGCTCCATCGCAGGGGCAATCTTGCTAAAGGTCTTGCGTCCCGTCGTGCCTTGTGGTTTGGTAAGAGCAATCTTTGCAGTAGACACCAGGCTATCCTCCTTCAAAAAGGGTGGAAGGCGGCAATTGTCGCAACGTAATAAGTTACCGAAAGCCTGGCTCAGGGTCAATGAAAAGTCTTGACTTGCGCTCCGTTTTCGAGTATGTTTCCGCGCTTACAGCGTTTACCTGCGAAAATACACTACCGAGAAGAACGTGTCATGTGGAGGTTCGGTGGGGGCTCCCGTCGTGCCTGCCGCTGGGCCCGCACTTCTCGGCAAACGTCTTGCGGCTGCGGCCGAGGGCCGCGCACGCGAAAGGGGGTCGAGCCCGTGGGCCCGACCCCCTGTAGGTGCGCTTGCGCGATACCCCGTGAAGTAAGTGAACTTACTTGAGGGTGACGGTGGCGCCGGCCTCCTCGAGCTGCTTCTTGGCGGCCTCGGCGTCCTCCTTCTTGGCGCCCTCGAGGACGGCCTTGGGGGCACCCTCGACGACCTCCTTGGCCTCCTTGAGGCCGAGGCTGGTCAGAGCGCGGACGACCTTGATGACGGCGATCTTGTTGTCGCCGAAGGACTCGAGCACGACGTCGAAGTTGGTCTTCTCCTCCTCCTCGGCGGCAGCGGCAGCCGGAGCGGCGGCCACGGCGGCGACGGGGGCGGCGGCGGAGACGCCGAAGGTGTCCTCGATAGCCTTGACGAGCTCGGAGGCCTCGAGAAGGGTCATCTCCTTGAGGGCGTCAATGATCTCCTCGGTGGTAAGCTTAGCCATTTTTGGTTTCCTTTCGATCCCGCACGAGGCGTGCGGATGGTCTTTGCGTGTCTGAGGCTCTCGCCTCTGGTGGTGCGGCCGAGCCGCGGGGTGCCGCTAGGCGGCCTGCTTCTGCTCGGAGACAGCGTTGACGGAGCGCGCGAGGCCAGCGGGGACCTCCTTGACGCACACGGCGATGTCGCGGGCGAAGCCGTTGATGAGGCCAGCGAGCATAGCCATGAGCTGATCGCGGTTGGGCAGGTCAGCGTAGGCCTTCGCCTCCTCGGCCGAGAGGGCCTTGCCATCGGCGATGGCGCCGACGAACTCCATCTTCTTGAGCTTCTCGGACTGCTCCTTGATGACCTTGGCGGCATCGACGGGGTCCTTCTCGTAGAACACGTAGGCGCAGGTGCCGGCGAGCATATCGTCGACGTTGGGCATCCCGGCGTTCTCGAGGGCGATCTTGACGATGTTGTTCTTGTAGACCTTCATCTCGGCGCCCGCCTCGCGAAGAGCGCGGCGGACCTCCTGGGTCTCCTTGACGGAGAGGCCACGGTAGTCGACGACGAAGACACCGCTCGAGGCCTCCAGGGAGCTGGCGACCTTCTCGAGCATGGCAACATTGGACTTGGACGGCATGTTGGGTACACCTCCTTTTCTATGCGGTCGGGCACGAACCGCCGACAGGCGGGCCTTCCGCACGAGAAGACCCCGCATGGCGCAGCCAAAGCGGGGTCCTCGAAGATGCAATCTCTGAGACCACCTCGGCAGGCGGGTTTCCCCTTTGAGCCTTGCGGCACCGGCTGTCTTTGGCAGCGGACGTGCTGGTGAGCAAAACACAAGACGGGCGTCTTGCGCTGACACATTGTGCCATTGCGCAGGACGCCCGTCAAGCAGTCAGAGCATCTTCAAGCGAGAAGAACTACTCCTCCATAAAGTTGCGGGTCTTGGTGGGGTCGACCTTGATGCCAGGGCCCATGGTGGTGGAGATGACCACGGACTTGACGTACTTGCCCTTGGCGCTGGACGGCTTCACGCGGAGGAGCTCGGTGAGAAGCGCGCCGTAGTTCTCGACGAGCTTCTGGGTGTCAAAGGAGACCTTGCCCATGGGGACGTGGCAGATGCCGTAGCGGTCGGCGCGGTACTCGACGCGGCCGGCCTTGAGCTCGCCGACCATCTTGGCGACGTCCATGGTCACGGTGCCGAGCTTGGGGTTGGGCATGAGGCCGCGGGGGCCGAGGATCTTGCCGAGGCGACCGACCTTGCCCATCATGTTGGGCGTGGCGATGGCGGCGTCGAAGTTCAGCTCGCCGGCCTGAATCTGGGCGACGAGGTCATCGGAGCCGATGACGTCGGCGCCGGCGGCCTCGGCCTCGCGGGCCTTCTCGCCCTCGGCGAAGACGGCGACGCGCACGGACTTGCCGGTGCCGTGGGGCAGGGAGATGGAGCCGCGGACGTTCTGGTCGGCCTTGCGGGTGTCGACGCCCAGGCGGACGGCGACCTCGACGGTCTCGTCAAACTTGGCGGGCGCGAGCTCCTTGGCGAGCTCCATGGCCTCCTTCGGGGAGTAGAGCTTGGTGCTCTCGACCTTGGCGGCGGCGGCCTTGTAGTTCTTTCCGTGCTTAGGCATGTTGTTTCCTCCTGTGGTCAGCGGGCTTGGCGCCCTCCCACATCGTTGTTGACAAGGGGACAGTCCCTTTGTCAACCCTACTCGGCGATGGTGACGCCCATGGAGCGGGCGGTGCCGGCGACGATCTTCTTGGCGGCCTCGATGTCGTTGGCGTTGAGGTCCGGCATCTTGATCTCGGCGATCTTGGTGAGCTGCTCCTGGGTGAGCTGGCCGACCTTGTCGCGCTGGGGCACGCCGGAGCCGCTCTTGAGACCGAGCTCCTTCTTGATGAGCTGGGCCGCGGGCGGGGTCTTGCAGATGAAGTCGAAGGTGCGGTCCTCGTAGACCGTGATCTCGACCGGGATGATGTCACCCTGCTTGTCCGCCGTGGCGGCGTTGAACGCCTGGCAGAACTGCATGATGTTGACCTGGGCGGCACCGAGGGCGGGGCCGACGGGAGGCGC
>CALUJT010000207.1 GCA_944321005.1 uncultured Atopobiaceae bacterium
GTGTTGTAGGTCATCATGAAGAGCGGGAACGTGAAGAGTTTGGTGACGACGCGCCACTTCTTCTTCGCATGGATGTGGCTGCGCTCCGAGATGGTGGTGATGACCGCCAGGATGAAGAAGACAATGTACATGGACGCAAACGTCATGATGAGCGAGCCCACGCACATGTCAAGCTCCGCCTCGGTGGCAATGAAGCCGTGGCTGAGCAGGCCCACCACGAGGTAGGTGGCGTTCACGAAGAAGGAGAGCAGGGTCAAGATCATGCCGGGCGCCACGGTCATGAGCATGTCGTAGCTCGCGAAGCGCCCCTTTGAGATGCCCTTCACAAGATCGCGTCCGTACGAGAAGAACACCTGGTAGAAGCCCTTGGTCCAGCGCATGCGCTGCGTCCATGACGCCTTGAGCGTCACGGGCTGCTCGTCGAAGAACTCCGCGGGCGCGTAGCCGATCTGCACGTTGTTGGCGCAGCAGAACGTGGAGAACTGGATGTCCTCGGTGAGCGTGTGGAAGTCCCAGCCGTGCATGCCGCGCACGATGCGCTCGGAGACCATCCATCCCGAGCCGGAGATCGCGCAGCTCGTTCCCACCATCATGCGGGCGTTGTTGAGGAACTTCGCCTCGCGCATGAACCAGAGCGCGTAGGCGGCGCTGATCCAGCTGGAGTCGAAGTTCTTGGAGTTGCGGTAGCCGGTGCAGACGAGGTAGCCGGCGTCGAACGCCTGGTTCATGACCTTGATGTAGTCGCGCGAGACCAGGTTGTCCGCGTCAAAGACGACGAAGGCCTCGTACCTGTCGCCGTACTCGTTGAGGATGCGGTCGAAGCCGTAGTCGAGCGCCCAGCTCTTTCCGCGCCGGGCGAGGTCGTTCCTGTCCCAGACGATGGCGCCCGCCTCCTCGGCCACGGCGTGCGTGTTGTCCGTGCAGGCGTCGCAGACCACGAAGACGTCCATGAGCTCGCGCGGGTAGTCCTGGTTGAGGATGGAGCGCACGAGCTCGCCGATGACGAGCTCCTCGTTGTGCGCGGAGATGAAGAAGGCGTAGCGGTGCTGCTTCTTCGCCTCCGGGAGGCGCACGGTTCCCTTGAACATCACGCGGATGATGTACACGATCTGATAGAAGTACGCGAGCGTGAAGAAGAGCCAGATAATCAGGTTGAAGATGACGATCGGCGTGATGCCGAGCCTGTTGAACTCCATCGTGCCCACAGCCCCTCGGGTCCTACTCCCGGACGCCGAGCGCGGGGCAGATCTCCTCCCCCGCGGCGGTGCGTCCCATGGAGCGCTCTTTCAGTGCCTCAAGTATAGCGAGAAGGTCGTCGGGCAGTCGGTCGGCGACCTCCACCGTCTCCCCCGTCACGGGATGGTCAAAGCGCACGCGCCACGAGTGCAGGAACTGGCGCCTGAGGCCCAGGTTCACCCGGTCGTCCCCGCGGCCGTAGAGCTGGTCGCCCACGAGGGGGTGGCCGATGTGGCGCATGTGCACGCGGATCTGGTGGGTGCGCCCGGTGTAGAGGTGGCACTCCATGAGGGTGTAGCCCTCGTCGCGCCGGAGTGCCTCGTAGCGCTCCAGCACGCGGAAGGTGGTGATGGCCTCGCGCGCACCGGGCGCGTCGGAGACCGCCATGCGGATCCGGTCGCGCGTGGAGCGGGCGATGCCGGTCTCGATGGTCCCCTCGTCGTGCGCCACGTAGCCGTGGACGAGCGTGACGTAGCGACGGTCCAGCACGCGCAGGCGAATGAGGTCCTGGAGGGCCCTCTGCGCGGCGTCGTCCTTGGCGGCGAGCATGAGCCCCGTGGTGTCCATGTCCAGGCGGTGCACGATCCCGGGGCGCTCCTCGCCCTGCAGCATGCCCAGGTGGTCGTAGCCGCAGTGCGCCACGAGCGCGTTGGCCAGCGTGTCGTCCACGTGGCCGGGGCTCGGGTGGCAGACGAGGCCCACCTGCTTCGAGAGGACGATGAGGTGATCGTCCTCGAAGCGTATGTCGAGCGGGATGTAGGGGTTGGGCGCGAGAAGCCCTCCCGCGGGCTCGGGCTCGTCCACGGTGGCGCGGACGCGGTCGCCGAGAAGGAGCTTCTCGGACTTGCTCGTGGCGGGCGTCTCGTTGATGGTGACCGCGCCGTCCTCGACGAGGCGCGCGCACGCGGAGCGGCTGGGCATGCCCTCGCCGGTGGCGAGAAACGCGTCGAGCCGCATGCCGTCGCCCTCGGGTCCCACGAGCAGGTTCACGATGCGCTGCGGCATGGGCTACTCCCCCGCCGCCGCGCGCTCGCGGGCGCTGTCCCAGCGCCAAAAGAGCACGAGCGCCACCAGGACGCCGCAGGTCACGAAGATGTCGGCCACGTTGAAGATGGCGAAGTCCACGAACGTGGTCTTGAAGAAGTCCGTGACGGCGCCCAGGGCCACGCGGTCGATGGCGTTGCCGATGCCGCCGCCCGCCACCGCCCCCAGCACCAGGGCAAGCGGCAGCGGCACCTCCGTGCGGCGCCACGCCACCCACAGCCCGAGGAGCGTGATGGCGGCGGCCACGAGCACGAAGACGAGGCCCGCCCCCTCCCCCAGGGAGAAGGCGGCGCCGGTGTTGTACACGAGGCTGAGGTCCATCACGCCCGGGATCAGCGTGACGGGCTCGCCGGGCACGAGCGCGGCGCGCGCGGCCGCCTTGCTCGCCTGGTCGAGGGCCACGACGGCCCCCGCCACCAGGCAGAACAGGGCGAGCCTGCGCGCGCCGGGGGCAGAGTCGCGAGGGGTCGACAAGGGCTACTCCCCGAGCGCCGCCACGGCGTCGTGGCAGCGCGGGCAGAGGCCGTCCTCGCCGAGCTCGCGGAAGTTCCAGCAGCGCGGGCACTTCTCGCCGCGCGCGGGCTCCACGGAGCACGCCAGCTCGTCGCCGGGCACGACCTCGACCTCCGAGCACACGAAGGGCTCGGCAAGGTCGCAGCCCAGCTCGCCGGCGAGGAGCTCGTAGGCCTCGGCGGGAGCCGCGAGGGTGGCTCGGGCGGCCTGCGGGGTCTTCTCGGAGAGCGTGCCGTCGGCGATGGCGGTCTCGTAGGCCTTGGTGAACGCGGCGCGGGCCTCGACCACGGCGTCGTAGGCGGGCAGGTAGCGCTCGTACTCATCGGCGGTCCAGGGCGCCTGGTACCAGTCGAGAAGGGCGGCGAACTCCTGGCCGTCGCGCAGGGACGCCGGCAGGTAGCTCATGGCCTCGTCGGTGGTGTAGACGAGGATGGGCTGCAGGTCGTGCACGAGCATGGAGAGTATCTGGGCCCAGACGGTGAGCGCGGAGCGACGCTCGAAGCCGTCCTTCTCGCCGCAGTAGACGCGGTCCTTGGTGGCGTTGAGGTAGCCGTTGGAGAGCTCGGTGATCACGTAGTCGTAGAGCGTGCGGTAGACCACGTTGAAGCGATAGGACTCGTAGGCGGCGCTCACCTGGTCGTGCACCTGGCAGAGGCGCGCCAGGGTGAGCTTGTCGTAGGGCAGAAGCTCGTCCACGGGCACGGCGTCGGTAGCCGGGTCGAACTGGCCCTCGATCTCGCCCAGGAGGAAGCGCAGCGTGTTGCGGAAGCGGCGGTACGCCTCGCCCACGTGGTCGAGGATCGTGTCGTCGCAGGGGATGTCCGTGGAGGTGTCGACGGAGGTCACCCACAGGCGCAGGATGTCGGCGCCGCGGGTGTCGCACTCGGCGTTGGGGTCGATGACGTTGCCGAGGGACTTGGACATCTTGCGGCCCTGGCCGTCGAGCGTGAAGCCCTGGGAGACCACTGACTTGTACGGGGCCACGCCGTAGGCGCCCACGGAGGTCATGAGCGAGCTCATGAACCAGCCGCGGTGCTGGTCGGAGCCCTCGAGGTACATGTCCGCGGGGAACTTGAGGTTGTCGCGGTGGCGGCAGACGGCGGTGTGGGAGACGCCGGAGTCCCACCACACGTCGAGGATGTCGCGGTTGGCCTTGA
>CALUJT010000208.1 GCA_944321005.1 uncultured Atopobiaceae bacterium
AACGCGCGGTAGGCGCGGATCGCCTCCTCGGTGGAGGGGGTGCCGCCCTGCACACGGAACCGGGCGCGATGGGGGCCGAGCTGCCCGAGCACGCGCCCGAAGGCGGCAGGGTCGAGCTCGCGCCAGTCGCCGTACCATGAGACGACCGCCTCCCCGAGCGCCATGCACGCGAGGTTGCGCGCCGAGCGCTCGCGCTTCTCGTGGCGGGCGACCTCGTCGCGGCGGCGCGCGCGGAGCTGGGCGATGCGTTCGTCGATGCTCTCGATGGACTCCTCATAGGTCTTGCTTGCCATGTATCCTCCTTGCGAAATATGCCTTCTACCTGCTGCTTAAATTGTATCAAAAGAAAGCACATTCCATTGTGAAAATGCTAGTAATCTAGTAACATATCAGGTGGGGGTAAAGCGCACTTATATGTCACCGTACGGTGACGCGCGGCCTCCCGGCGGGCCCTGCGGGGCACCCGCCGCCATCGGCTTCGGGAGGAGGCGGCTCGATGGCGGAGTTCCACATGAACGTGAGCGTCGTCGGTCGGCGCGACGGGGCGTCGGCCGTCGCCGGCGCCGCCTACATCTCCCGCTCCCGCATCATGGACGAGCGGACTGGCCTCGTACGCGACTACCGCAGGTGCCACCGGCACGAACGGCTCGTCGCGGACCTCGGGGTGTCCCTGCCGCCGCAGGCTCCAGCTCGCTGGCTCGACCGCGCGTCCCTGTGGAACGAGGTCGAGCGCGCCGAGGCGTCCGCGAGCGCCCAGCTCTGCCGGCGCGTCGAGGTGGCGCTGCCCGTGGAGCTCGACCGGGCCGCGCAGCTCGGCCTCGCGCGGGAGATCGTCGGCTACTACACCGGCCAGGGCATGGTCGTCGACGCCTGCGTCCACGATGCCCTGGACGGGCACAACCCCCACCTGCACATGCTCATGCCCCTGCGCCCCTGCGACGGGGACGGCTTCTTACCGAAGTCGGTGAACGAGTACCTCGTCCGCGACGGATCGGGCGGCGAGCGCTGGATGGGCGCGCGCGAGCTCGCGGAAGCCAACGCCAATGGAGAGACATGGGCGAAGGTGTACCGCTACCGTCGCGACGGGAGTCGCCTGGAGCTCACCGCTGCCGAGGCGGAGCGCGCCGGCGGGTGCCGGCGCTCGTCGAAGGCGCCCGTGCAGCGGACGCGCTACCTCGTCGACTGGAACGATCGCGGGAAGGCCGAGGAGTGGCGCGCGACGGTCGCGGGGCTGTGCAACGCCGAACTCAAGCGCGCGGGCATGGCGGAGCGGGTCGACCACCGGAGCTATGCGCGGCGCGGGGTCGACCGCATCCCGACCGAGCACGAGGGCCCGGCGGCCTACGCCGCGGAGCGCAGGGCGGCCCGCCGCCAGGAGCGCATCGGCATGCCGCGCCGCCCCGTCACCGCGAGGCGCGTGAGGAACGAGCGGGCGCGCCGTAGGAACCGACTGTTCGCGATGCTCCTCCGCGAGCTCGTCTACCAGGCGCAGCGCAAGGCGCGCAGCGACTTCAGGCGCGAGACGGGCGTGTCCCTGCCGTATCGCCGCAAGCAGCGGCAGGCGCAGCCCCTTCGCGGGCGCGGCGGGGGCAGGCAGTACGGCGCCTAGCCGACGGATCCACACGAGGGATGGGAGAAAAAGTGCTGGTGAAGATCTACCGCGAGGGATGCGATATCGAGTCGCACGAGATCCCCCCGTTCGCCGGGGAGTCGGTGACGTCCGAGGGGCAGGATTTCGGCACGGCCCATATCAGGGACGGCAGCACGACGGCGCAGGAGGCCGATAGGGTCGCCGACGTCCGCGAGCGCTTTCGCTTCACGCCGGAGGGCGGCGGCGCCCTCGAGCGCGCGGTGGCGCGCTACGACGCGGGACGCGGGCAGCTTTCCTGGCGCGCCGCCAACGGCACGCTGGGCATGCGCATCGTCCAGCCGGGCGACAGGACGATCAGGCGCATCACCGTCGACGGCGAGCAGGTGTGGCCGGAGGAGGACGATGCCAACGGGCGCATCCGCGAGCTGCAGGAGATGGTCGACCGCCTGCTCGCTGGAGATGCCACCTGATCCCAGCCTGGAAAATGCGGTTAGCCGATGAGTCTGCCCTTGCGCTCCATGGGCTTGAGGTGGTTCTTGATGAGGTCGCGCCTGCTTCCGAAGAATGAGAGCTCGGATTTCGAGAGGCTCCCGTCCTCCGACTTGCGCGCCAGGAGCGCGAGGGTGCACACCATGTCTGCGGCTTGGAACAGGGCGTAGTCCGATGGGCGCACCCGTCGCACCTCTGCTTCGAGCAGGGCGTTGAGCACGGTATTGATGATGGTCGTGATCTCCTTCTGACCGTTGTCATAGTAGACCACGATGCGCTCGAAGGACAGGAGCTCATCCAGGTTCTCCCTGATGTAGGAGCCGAGCTCGCGCGACATGCGGGACACGAGTGCGTCGTGGTCACCGTGGAACTCCTTCTTCTGAAACAGGAGCGCGCGGAAGCTGATGGGCACGCGGCGCGTGAAGTTGAAGAGCGCGCGGAAGAGCTTCCTGCGGTCGGCGATATCGAGTCCGGCGTAGTCCGCCTCCCGCCTGATGAGGGGGCCGGTGTGGACGGCATGTCCCTCAGGGAAGCCGCACTCGACGACATGCTTCTTGAGGTAAGCGAGCTCTTCCGAGATCGAGTGGGATTGGTCGTGCAGGACGAGTGCGATGAGGTAGTAGGGTGCATGCGCCTCGTACGGCCCGAAGTCCCCGCTCTCGTCGATGAATATGCTCAGTTCGCGCATGGAGAGCCCCTATATATAAAAAATGGCGGGGAGTATCCCCGCCGTTGGGTGGACCAGGGCCTTTCGGCCAGCCCAGAATCTATATGTATCTTACCACGCTTCCGCGGTTCTATTCGTGAATTTCCACAGCGAACGCGTTGCGAAGTGAAATGAGGAAAACGAAAGAAGCCCGCGCTCATCGCGCGGGCTTCGATGCGTGCGCTTCCGGCTTGCCGGGGCCGCTACGAGAACAGCCACGTGCAGGGGGCGATGAACCCGGCGGCCTTGTGCGCCATGTGCGCCGCACCGTTCCCGGGGTTCTCGCGCCCATGCTCGATGACGGATGCGGCAGCGCCGAGGGCTTCCGCATCGGCGCGCTGGGCGATCGAGCGGAACACGGCGGCGATGCCGCGGTTCCCGGCGGCCTCCTCGTCCGAGGCGCACTCGAGCGCAGCGGCCTCCACGACGCGCGCGCATACCGCACGGCGTTCGAGGACCTCCTCGTGGGCGAGGCACCAGAGCGCGCGGCAGAGCAGCGAGCGATGGTAGCGCGGGAACGCATCGAGCTCACCGCTCTCGATGAGGGCGCGGTCCTCGCCGACCCACGTCTCGACCTGGAAGAAATGGGGGTAGCACGGGCGGCGGTAGCACGCCATGCAGGCGTCGTATGCCCGTGCGAGCTGGTCGCCGTCGGCGGTGCCGTCGCGCAACTGCTCGAGCGTGGGCAGGCCAGTTTCTTTCATATCATCTCCTATCTACGAGCGGGGCCGCCGGGGTCCGCCCCCGGCGGCGGGTTTCTTTACCGGTCGCCGGCCTCGCGGCGGGCGGCGCGGATGATCGCGGGGACGGCGGCAGCATGGGACGCGGCGCGCCCGAGGGCCTCCTCGGCGAGGTCCCCGAGCCCCTGCCCGTCGAGTTCGGCGGCGAGCTCGATGTTCACGAGGTAGCCGGCGAGCGCTGCGAGGGCCCGGGTTTCGGCGGGGCGGTCGCCATGCGCGATGCGGGCGGCCTCCATGTCGACCTCCTCGGCCCACTCGAGGGCCGCGCCGACGCCGTCGTCCTCGACGAGGAGGAAGGGTTCGATGCCGCCCAGGCTGCACAGCTCGTGCCCGAGGCGCTGGTTGCGGATGAACTCGGTGATCTGGTCGTGCAT
>CALUJT010000209.1 GCA_944321005.1 uncultured Atopobiaceae bacterium
GACACAGAGTTTGCCGACGCTGACCACCTGCGCGCCTGGCTGCTGCGTGCCACGCTCAACCGCTGCCGAGACCTCGCTCGGAGCTGGTGGCGCCGGCACGCGCAGTCCTTCGACGCGCTGGGCATCGAGGTGGCGCAGGGCGAGAAGGACGAGGGCGCCTGGAACCCCGCCGAGCTCTGGTCGGCCGTCCAGCGCCTGCCGGAGCGCTACCGCTCCGTCGTCCACCTGCGATACGTGGAGCAGCTGCCCGTCGACGCCATCGCCGCCGCGTGCGGCATCTCCGAGTCCGCCGTGCGCACGCGCCTGTCGCGTGCCACGAGCAAGCTGCGAGTCTACCTGGGAGGCATGTCATGAGCGAGAAGAGCCCTGCGGAGAAGAACCTGCGCCATCTCTACGAGGAGGTCCGACCCAGCACGGAGCTCGATGACGCCGTGATCGAGCGCGTCCGCGAGCTGCGGCGCCACGAGCGGGAAACAGCGGTCGCGCGCGTGCCCGTCACGCGGCGGGCCGTGCTCGTGGGGGCGGCGGGATGCGCCGCCGTGGCGGGACTCGCCCTGGGGCTGCCCGTCATTCTGGGCCCCGACGACAAGAGCGCCTTTGGACTCGTCATCGCCCAGGCCGCGGAGGGGGACAACGCCGTGGCCGTGAGCGCGGGGCCCGAGGGGCTCATGCCCTGCGACGGCACGTACGGGCCCTACATCCGTCTCTCCCTTAACCTCAGCGTTACCGGCAGCGGCGTGGAGTCGGTGACGTACCGGGTGACGGACAGTCCCGTGACGACGATCGATCGTCCCTCCGTCCACAATCCGGTGACCGAGTATCCGCTCGTTCGGCTCTACACGGAGGCGCCAGGAGACTATGGCGACGAGATGCCCCCGGGAGAGGCACCCGAGACGGTGACCATCGACCCGACGGCATCGGGTGACACGCCCTGCGTCGATGTCAACGGCAACGTGCCCTACCTCACGGTCAACAACCGCGATGCCTTCTGGGCAAGCGACGAGGCCCTCCAGCTGCTCAAGGCCTGGCTGGGCCTGGAGTCACGTCCGTGGAGCGACACGAGCGAGTACGCCGGGCAGGAGGGAGAGACGGACGAGGAGCACCTCGAGCGCGTGGAGCGCCTCACCGAGGAGGCGTGGGCGGAATATGAAGCGCTGCAGCCCCAGATACAGGCCGCGCGCGAGGCCTACCTCGAGAGCTTCCGCGCGCACGCGGCCACGCAGGAGTCCTTCGAGGAGTGGCAACGCACGCTCTACGTGAACAGCTTCACCTGCGCCGCGGACGCACTCGGCGAGGCCCGCCTCGAGGCCACGGCCGCGTTCGCAAACGGGAACGCGCAGACGCGCCGCTACCGCATCACGCTGGTGGACGGCTACGAGCAGGTGCTCTCCGAGCGCTTCGACGCGCTGCTCGCCCTGGACGACGACTTCTCCCAGTGCCTTGAGGAGGAGCTCCCCTGGCACGACTTCCCCACCCCCACGGAGGAGGAGATTGAGGCGGACCCGCGTCTCTCGGAGCCGATCTTCCAGATCGAGGACGTGACGGAGGCGTAGCGAGGTTCTTCTCGCCCCGCGCCCCGGCCTCGCGCCGGGGCGCCCTACACGCAGCTCGCGAGCCAGGGCATGCCGGAGAGGGCGCGCGCCAGGCGGTCCTGCGCGGAGGAGAAGACCACCTCGGGCTTGACGTGCAGGCGGACCTCCCCCTGCGTGCCGTAGGCGGTGAACGCGGTGAAGATGACGTCGGTCTCGAAGGCGGGGTCGAGAAGGTCGGCGAGCTCGCGCGCGGCCACGCGGCAGCACTCGTCCGCCACGGCGGTGAGGTCCGCGCCCGGCACCACGGCGATGGGCACGCCGCAGTAGCCCGCGGTCCAGGGCGTGATGCGCGTGAGCGCGGTCTTGGAGAGCACCGAGTTGGGGATGACCTCCTGGGCGCCGCCGCGCATGAGGACGGTGGTGCTGCGCCAGGTGACGTCCGTGACCTCGCCCGTGACGTCACCCACCGAGATGTAGTCCCCGGGCTGGACGGCCTTGCTCAGCATGAGGCTGATGCCGCCGATGATGTTGGAGATCGTGTCCTGCATGCCCAGGGAGACGGCAATGGAGACCACGCCGAGGGCAGCGACGAAGCCCGCGGGGTCCACGCCAAAGACCGGGCGCATCACGCTCAGGAGCGCCAGCACCCAGATGATGGCGCGGGCGATGTTGATGAAGAGCGAGGCGCTCGGCAGGTCCGAGGCGTCGAGCAGCTTGTGCAGGAGCCGCAGGACCACCCGCTCGATCAGCGCCGCAATCACCACCGCGGCCACCAGCGTCACGCCCTTGTCGAGCCAGCCGCCCGCGTCTATGCCCAGAAGATGCTCCATCCTCGCCTCCCCACGACATCGAACCTTTTTTATGCGTACGCATAAATCAACGGTCTCTCCGCTGAAACTTATGCGAACGCATAAATCACTGCAGCCAGCCTATCCCTCGATCTTGACCAGCGGGGCAAAGCCCTTGAGGAGCTTCTTGGTCTTGCCCGTCCGCGTGAACTTGACCTCGATGGTGTCCCCCGTGACGGCGAGCACCTTGCCAGGGCCGAAGGTCTTGTGGGAGACGGAGTCGCCCGGCGAGAAGGACGCGGCGGGCGCGGGGCGTGCCGGCGCGGTCGCGCGCGAGGGCTTGAACTCGGACGCTCGGGGCGCGCCGCCCGTGGAGCGGGTGCGCGAGCCGAAGACGTTGCCGCCGTAGACCGCAGATCCGCGGCCGCTGCCGAAGGTGCCGTGACGGTCCCCGCGCTTCTCCCAGCCCACGCCGGAGAAGCCGGAGGAGCCCACGCCCACGCGCTCCACGTCCCCGGAGGGAATCTCGTTCAGGAAGCGGCTCGGCGGGTTGGCCTGCACGGAGCCGTACGTGCGCCGCGTTGCCGCGTGCGTGAGGTAGAGCTTCTTGCGGGCGCGCGTGATGGCCACGTAGGCCAGGCGGCGCTCCTCCTCCACCGCGGCCGGGTCCCCCTCGTAGGAGGTGTGCGGGAAGATGCCCTCCTCCATGCCGGCGACGAAGACCACCGGGAACTCGAGGCCCTTCGCCGAGTGTATGGTCATCATCGTCACCGCATGGGTCTGACCCGACAGCGAGTCCAAATCAGACCTCAGCGCCAACCACTCGATGAGCGCCGGCAGCTTCTCCGCCGCAACGGGCGGCCTCGACGAAACAGGCTCCGGGGAGACGTCCCCAGAGGGCGACTCGCCTTGGCGAGCGAGCGAAGCGAGCGCGGAGCCCGTCGGGGACGTCTCCCCGGAGACGTCGGGCTCGAGCGCCCCCGCCGCGCGCAGCTGGGCAAGGGACTCGAGGGTCTCCACGGTGTCGTGCGTCTCGTCGAACTCGGCGGCGACGCCCAGGAACTCCTTGATGTTCTCGATGCGGCCGTCCGCCTCCACGCTGTGCTCGGCCTCGAGCGCGCGGATGAGGCCCGAGCGCTCCACGATGGCCTCCACCACGTCCGAGAGCTCGCCCGAGAAGTGCCTGCCGGCCTCGATCGCCCCCGTGAACTCCGCGAGCGCGGAGCGCACCTTGGCACCCAGCAGGCCCTCCTCCGCGATGGCCATCTCACAGGCGGCGAAGAAGGATATCCCCTCGTCTGCCGCGAGCATGCGAATCTTGTTGATGGAGGTGGTGCCGATGCCGCGCCTTGGTGTGTTGACCACGCGCAGGGCAGCCACGTCGTCGTCCGGGTTCACCACGACCTTGAGGTAGGCCATGACGTCGCGCACCTCGGCACGGTCGAAGAAGCGCGTGCCGCCCACGATCTTGTACGGCACGCCCGCGCGCAGGAACATGTCCTCGAGGATGCGCGA
>CALUJT010000210.1 GCA_944321005.1 uncultured Atopobiaceae bacterium
CTGACGCTCGAGCTCGGCCTGGCGCTCGGCCTCGAGGGCAGCCTGGACCTCGGCGGAGAGGCTGTTCACGTACGCGGCCTGCTGGGCGCGCGCCTCCTGGAAGGACTGCGCGTTGGCGGCCAGCTGCTTGGTCTGGGCCTCCTGGTCCGTGCGCTTCTGCTCGAGCTCTGCCTTCTCGCTGTCGAGCTGCGCCTGGAGCGCCGCGACCTCGCTGATGGCACCCGAGAGGGTGTCGGACATCTTGTTGGCGTAGAAGACGCGGGAGATGAGCTCCTCGAAGTTCGTGGCGCCCAGGACGAAGGAGAGCACATTGTCCGCGGTCTTGTAGTTGTCGGACATCAGGCCGGAGAGCGTCGAGCGCTTCTCGGTGAGCTTGGTCTCGTTCTGCTCGATGCTGGCGGAGACGGTCTCGATGTCCGCCTCGGTCTGCTCGAGGTCCGACTGCGCGATCTCGAGGTCGCGCGTGGCGGTCATGATCTGGCCGTCGAGGGTGTCGAGCTCGGCGCGGGCGGCGTCGAGCTCGGACTGGAGCTCGGAGGACGTGGCCGCGTAGGCCGCCACCGGAGAGATCACCGGGGGGATGGCAAGGGCCGCCGTGAGCACGGCGGCGACGCCGAAGGAGAACCTCGGAAGAGTGTGATTGCGATGCACCGCGTTCCTTCCTTCTGCTTCTGGAATCGTCAGATAAAGCTGCTCGCCATTCTATGTGACTCGGGAACGGGGCGCAAACGGGCGAGGGCAGACGTCCATCTGCCTTCCACACCGCCCGGAGGGGAGGCGGCGCGTCTACCGGTGGCGGGCGTCGAGCTCCCCGGCCAGCTCGGAGACGGTGACGCCGTAGCGCTCGAGCGTGACCATGAGGTGGTAGACGAGGTCGGCCGCCTCGTAGCGTATGTGGTCGTGGTCGTCGTCCTTGCAGGCCATGATGACCTCGGACGCCTCCTCGGCGAGCTTCTTCAGCAGCTCGTCCTCGACGCCCCCGAGCAGGCGCGCCGTGTAGGAGCTCTCCGGGGACGCCTCGCGACGGGAGCGAATGACCTCGGCGAGGCCCGTGAGGGTCCTCCCGATGTCCCCGTCCTGCACGTTTGCGGTGCGCTCGCCCATCGCTCCCCCTTCGTCGGCCTCCTGCTCGTCCAACCTACCATACGACCGCCGCGCCGCCGCCGCGCCCCGCGCGGGGCGCTCGTTCACAGGGCCTTTACACCCGAGCGGTATAGTTGCCGGACCAAGGCGAGCGGCGGAGCCGGCGAGGGAGGCAGCATGGAGAGGCTCGGCGTCATAGGCGGGATGGGGCCCGAGGCCACGTCGTACTTCTACGACCAGGTCATCGCCCACACCGCCGCGGAGCGGGACCAGGACCACATAGACATGGTCGTCCTGAGCCACGCCTCCATGCCGGACCGCACCCGCGCCATACTCACCGGCGAGACGGGCCCCCTGCTCGACGCCATGCGCGCTGACACGCGCGCCCTCGAGGCCCTGGGGTGCGCGAACATAGCCATCCCGTGCAACACCTCGCACTACTTCTACGACACCATCCAGTCCTTCACCTCGGTGCCCATCATCCACATGCCGCGAGAGGCCGTTCTCGAGGCGGTCCGCGGGCGCGGGGCCCGGCGCGTGGGCATCATGGGCACGGACGGCACCGTGCGCGCCGGCGTCTACGCGCGCGAGTGCGAGGCGCTCGGGGCGGAGGCCGTGACGCCCTCCCCGGAGCGCCAGGCAGACGTTATGTCGCTCATCTACGACGACGTCAAGGCGGGTCGCGAGGCGGACCTCTCGAAGTTCGGCCGCGTGGTGGACGAGCTCGCGGAGCGCGGCTGCGACGCCGTCATCCTGGCGTGCACGGAGCTCTCCGTCGTGAAGCGCAACCACGGGGCCGGCGACATCTGCCTCGACGCGATGGACGTGCTCGTGCGCGAGTCCATCGTGCGGTCGGGCGCGCGCTACCAGGCGCTCGCCGCCGCCGGCGACATCAGCTCCCGGTAGGGAGCTCCCGGAAGAAGCAGCTGCGGTGCCCCGTGTGGCACGCGGGGCCCGGCGAGTCCACCACCACGAGCAGGGTGTCCGCGTCGCAGTCCACGAGCACGCGCCTCACGCGCTGGACGTTGCCGCTCGTGGCGCCCTTGTTCCAGAGCTCCTGGCGGCTCCTGCTCCAGAACCACGTGGTCCCCGTCTCGAGCGTGAGGGTGAGCGACTCCTCGCTCATCCACGCGACCATGAGGACCTCGCCCGTCCCCTCCTGCTGCACAACGGCCGGGACCAGGCCGCGCTCGTCAAAGCGGACGTTGGCGGAGGCGCGGCTCACGGGCTCCACCCGCTCGCCGGCATAGGTATACTCTGCTGAACCCTGCTTCATGGGGCACCTCCCTGGTTGCTCCACCCCAGTCTATCCCGCCCGGAGGAGAGGACGGCGCCATGTGCCCGACGCGTAACACCCGCCAGACGCGCGGTCCCCAGGATTTCGACGTGCTGGTCGTGGGATCCGGCATCGCGGGCTGCGAGGCAGCGCTGGCAGCCGCGGGCGCGGGGGCGCGCGTGGCCCTGGCGAGCTCGGGCGACACGTTCTCCGGCTCGAGCTTCTTCCCGGGCACGTGGGGCCTCGGCCTCGTGGGGCCCGCGGGCGAGAAGGACGAGGACGACTTCGTCTCCGCGATCCTCGAGGTGGGCCGCGGGGCGGCGCTGCCCGGGCTCGTGCGGGAGCTCGTCCGCGGAGTCGCGCCCGCCGTGGCCAGGCTCGAGGGACGCGGCGTGAGGCTCCGGGGCGCCGAGCGCCCGGACGAGCGCGACTTCATCCCCTGCTTCGACCGCCGCTGCCGCACCTGGCACGGGCTCGAGCGGGCCTCGTACCGCGCCGCCACCTCCGCGGCGCTCGAGCGGGCCGGCGTGACGGCGCTCCCCCGCCACGAGCTGCTCGACCTTCTCGAGAAGGACGGGCGGATCTGCGGAGCCGAGCTCTTCGACCTGGCGCAGGGCCGCCGCGTCGACGTTGCCGCCGGCGCCGTGGTCCTGGCGACGGGCGGCTTCGGCGGGCTCTTCTCTCGCACGCTCACGATGCCCGATGTGGCCGGCACCGCCGCCGCGGTGGCGCTGCGCCACGGCGCGCGCCTGGTGAACGTCGAGTTCATCCAGATCATGCCCGGCCTCGTGGAGCCGGTGAGAAACGTGGTCTTCAACGAGCGCACCTTCCGCTACGCGCACGTGGAGGGACTCGACGCCCCGGACGCGGGCGAGCTCCTGGACGAGCGCGGCGGGCACGGCCCCTTCACCGCGAGCCTGCCCGACCGCGCCGTGGACTTCGCGCTCGCCGCCGCGGGCGCGCGGGGCGCCGCCGTGAGCTACGAACTGCCCGACGAGCTCCCCGAGTTCATGCAGACGTACTTCTCCTGGTTCGAGGGCGCGTTCGGGCTCAGCCCCGCGAGCGGCGTGCGCATCGCGCCCTACGCGCACGCCTCCAACGGGGGCATCCTCGTGGACGAGCGCGGCTGGACCGGGGTCGAGGGGCTCTACACCTGCGGCGAGGCCACGGGCGGCATGCACGGGGCGGACCGCATAGGCGGGCTCTCGAGCGCAAACGGCCTGGTCTTCGGCCATGCCGCCGGGGAGGCGGCCGCCGCCTCGGCAGGCGGGACCGTGGAAAGGGGGCGGGCACGTTTCCACGCCTCAGGCGGGAAGATAGACGCCCGGACGGCCGCGCACGAGGAGACAGGCGAGGGGCGCGCGGCCCTTCTCGCCCTGCGACGCGCCATGGACGAGCGCTGCCTGCTGGGACGCACGGACGAGGGGCTGCGCGAGATGGACGTCCTTCTCGACGAGCTGGACGAGAAG
>CALUJT010000211.1 GCA_944321005.1 uncultured Atopobiaceae bacterium
AGGTTCTCCGCGGCTATGCCCACGATGTTGTCAAGCGTGACGGCGAGGTGAAACCAGCCGGAGACGTGCGGCGTCACGAGGGCGCCCGGCGTCTCCCAGAGTGGGTGGTCCGACGGCAGCGGCTCGGGGTTGGTGACGTCGAGCGAGGCCCCGGCCAGGTGCCCGGACTCGAGCGCGGCGATGAGGTCCTCCGTGACAACGAGGTCGCCGCGCCCGCCGTTGGCGAAGTACGCGCCCGGCTTCATCGCGCCGAAGAACCCCGCGTCCGCGAGGCCGCGCGTCTCGGGCGTGCTCGGCAGGAAGGAGGCCACGACGTCCGCCTCGGGCAGGAGCGCGGGGAGCTCGTCCATCGTGGCCATCCGCTCGAAGGGCGCCTCCGCCCCCACGCGCGTGCGCCTCACGCCGGTGACGTGCGCGCCGAGCGCCGCCGCGAGGCCGGCGAAGTGCGTCCCGATGTCGCCCGCGCCCAGCACCAGGACGCTCGCGCCGCGCAGCGTGGTGACGCTGCCCTCGTCGGTCCAGGAGTGGGCGCGCTGGTCGTCGTGGTAGGAGGGGAGGCGCTTGATCTGGGCGAGCACCATTGCGAGCATGTGCTCGGAGACCGCCTGCCCGTACGCCCCGGAGGCGCAGGCCACGCGCGCGCCCCGCGCCATCGGCGCCGCCACGTAGTTGTCGTAGCCCGCCGAGTGGAGCTGCAGCAGGCGCAGGCGCGGGGCCTCCACGAGGCGCGCAGGCGCGAGGTTGCCCACGATGACCTCGGCCTCGGCCACCTGCTCGGGGGCGACGCCGTGCTGGTCCGCGTACGTGAAGCGCGCGCTCGGGGCGGCGGCCTCGAGCCGCGCGCGCTGGGAGTCGTCTACGGGGAGCAGCACTAGGACGTTCATGGGGCCTCCTCGGGGCTCGTGCCGCGGCCGCGCCCGGGGCGGCGCGACCTTCTCGGCGGCTCGTTCTTCTCGCCCATTCTAGAGCGGGCATCAGCCAATTGCGTTGTCCCGGATACCATGTCTCGGGCTACAATGGCGTCCGAACGGAGCCACGGAGAGGAACCCCATGAATCTTGACCAGCTCGAGATAGGCAAGGACGCGGTCGTCGCGTCGGTGGACTGCGACGAGCCCTCGCTGCGCCAGCACATCCTGGACATGGGGCTCACCCCCGGCGTGGAGGTCACGCTCATGAAGCGCGCCCCCATGGGCGACCCGCTGGAGATCCGCCTGCGCGGCTACGAGCTCACGCTGCGCCGGGACGACGCCGCGCACATCGCGCTCACGGGCGTGCACGACATGCACGACGCGCCGCGGGGCAACGAGCGCCTGGAGGCCGCGGAGCACCCCGCCATCGGCGAGAGGTACGCGCCGCGCGCGGCCGGCAAGGCCATCCCGGAGGGCCGGCCGCTCAAGCTGGCGCTCGCCGGCAACCAGAACTGCGGCAAGACCACGCTCTTCAACGCGCTCACGGGCTCCAACCAGCACGTGGGCAACTTCCCGGGCGTCACCGTGGACCGCAAGGACGGCCAGGTCAAGGGTCATCCCGAGGTCACGGTGACCGACCTGCCGGGCATCTACTCGCTCAGCCCGTACACGAGCGAGGAGGTGGTCTCTCGCCGCTTCATCCTCGAGGACGGCCCGGACGCGATCATCGACATCGTTGACGCCACCAACATAGAGCGCAACCTCTACCTCACGCTCCAGCTCATAGAGCTCGACCGGCCGATGGTGCTCGCCCTCAACATGATGGACGAGCTCACGGCCAACGGCGGCACCGTGAGCGTGAACCGCCTTGAGGCGGCGCTCGGCATCCCCGTGGTGCCCATCTCCGCCGCGCGCGAGGAGGGCATCTCCGAGCTCGTGGAGCACGTGCTGCACGTGGCGCGCTTCCGCGAGCACCCGGGGCGCGTGGACTTCTGCGCCGCGGAGGGCCCCGACCACGGCGCCCTGCACCGCTGCATCCACGGCATCTGCCACATCATCGAGGACCACGCCGCGGCGGCGAGCCTTCCGGTGCGCTTTGCCGCGACCAAGCTCATCGAGGGCGACCAGCTGGTCATGCGCGCCCTGGGACTCGACCAGAACGAGCTCGACGCCGTGGAGCACATCATCTGCCAGATGGAGGGGGAGTCCGGGCGCGACCGCATGGCGGCGCTCGCGGACATGCGCTTCTCGTTCATCGAGGGCGTCTGCGCCGAGTGCGTGGTCAAGCCGCGCGAGAGCCGCGAGCACGCGCGCTCGGTGGCGGCCGACCGCATCCTCACGGGCAGGTACACGGCGATCCCGGTCTTCGTGGCCATCATGGCGCTCGTCTTCTGGCTCACCTTCGACGTCATAGGCCAGAGGCTCTCCGACCTCCTCGACCTGGGCATCCAGTGGGTCACGGCGCAGGCGGACGCGGCGCTTGCGGCCTTTGGCATCAACCCCGTGGTGCACAGCCTCGTGATCGACGGCGTCTTTGCGGGCGTGGGCTCGGTCCTCTCCTTCCTGCCCATCATCGTGGTGCTCTTCATCCTGCTCTCCATCCTCGAGGACTCCGGCTACATGGCGCGCGTGGCCTTCGTGATGGACAAGCTGCTGCGTCGCCTCGGCCTCTCCGGCCGCAGCTTCGTGCCCATGCTCATAGGATTTGGCTGCAGCGTTCCCGCCATCATGGCCACGCGCACCCTGCCCTCCGAGCACGATCGCAAGATGACGGTCATGCTCACGCCGTTCATGAGCTGCTCGGCCAAGGTGCCGGTCTACGCGCTCTTCTCGGCCGCGTTCTTCCCGGAGGCGGCGCCGCTCGTGATGATCGGGCTCTACCTCATGGGCATCGTGGTGGGGATCCTCGTGGCGCTTGTGCTCAAGGGCACGGCCTTCAGGGGCGACCCGGTGCCGTTTGTGATGGAGCTTCCCAACTACCGCCTGCCCGCGCCGCGCACCGTGGCGCGCCTGGCCTGGGACAAGGCCAAGGGCTTTGCCACCAAGGCGTTCACGATCATCTTCGTGGCGAGC
This sequence comes from uncultured Atopobiaceae bacterium, assembly GCA_944321005.1. Lineage (GTDB taxonomy): Bacteria > Actinomycetota > Coriobacteriia > Coriobacteriales > Atopobiaceae > Thermophilibacter. The sequence continues at coordinate 2,983 of CALUJT010000211.1, forward strand.
GTGGTGATCTGGTTCCTGCAGACCTTTGACGTGCGGCTCAACGTGGTCACGGACCAGGGCGCGAGCATGCTCGCCGCGCTGGGCACGCTGCTCGCCCCGGTCTTCGCGCCGCTCGGGTTTGGGTCCTGGGAGGCGGCGGCCGCCCTCGTGGCCGGGTTCGGCGCCAAGGAGAACGTCGTGGCAACGCTCACGGTGCTCATGGGCGGCTCCACCGCTGGCCTCTCCACGCTCTTCTCGCCGCTCACGGCCTTCGCGTTTCTCACGTTCACCCTTCTGTACACGCCGTGCGTGGCCGCCGTCTCCGCCGTCAGGGGCGAGCTCGGCACCCGCATGATGTGGGCCGTGATTGCCATGCAGTGCGGCGTGGCGTGGGGCGTGGCGCTGCTGGTGCGCCTCGTGGGGACGGCGCTCGGACTCTCGTAGGGCCCGTGTCCCAAAACGGGTACACAAAGGCTATGGCGCAGCTTACCCGCAGCTGACGTCGGGCGCGTAACGTAGAGCGCCCGACCAGAGGAGGCACCATGGCAGACGAGTTGAAGCCCGAGAGGCGCACCGATAAGAGCCTCGACCCCAAGGCACCGCACGACGAGCCCCTGGGCCAGACCTACCACCGCGGCCCCGTTATCCTGCGCGGTCCGATGATTCCCAGCAACACCACCACGGGCAACCTGCTCGCGCCCGAGGCGGACACGGACTGGCTGCACATGGACCCGTGGCGCGTCCTGCGCATACAGGCCGAGTTCGTGGACGGCTTCGGCGCGCTCGCCGAGCTGGGGCCGGCCGTGAGCGTGTTCGGCTCCGCCCGCA
>CALUJT010000212.1 GCA_944321005.1 uncultured Atopobiaceae bacterium
ACCGCACGGCCTGCGCGCCCTTCTCGCCGATAAGGGCGTCGACCGTCGTTCCAAAGACCTGGCTGAGAAGAACGAGGCTCTGCACGTCCGCCAGCGTGCGCCCCGCCTCCCAGTTTCCGACTGTCTGCCGCGAGACGTAGACGCGCCGCGCGAGCTCGGCCTGGGAGAGCCCCGCGGCCTCGCGGAAGTCGCGGATGCGCGCGCCGACGATCCGCTGCGCGGTCGCTTGTTCGGCGGTCCCTTCGGTGGTCTGCTCTTCCATGGCTCCTCCTTTGGGGCAAGTGTACCCGCCCGTCCGCCCAGGGGCGCCCGCGTGGCGGCGAGAGGCATGGCAAAGGGTTTTGCTATGGCCGTGAGCTGGGATGATGTTCTTCTCGGCAATTCTTTCGCGCGGCCGGCCGCGGCAGCGGGCTATAGTGTTCCCAGACCGAAAGGAGTGCCCATGCTTCCCTTTGTCCTCGGCGTTCCCGTGCTTGTGCTGCCCGTGGCTGCCGCGACCGTCAGGCCTGGCGCCCGCACGCTGGGCCTCGTTGCGGCGAGCTATTTCTTCCTTTCCCTGTGTCTCACATCAGTGCTGTGGTGTAACGTGGTTGCTGACGACTCGACGCTTTTGGACACAGTCAATGGCTGGTTCTTTGGAGCGGCCTTCCTCATGGTCTGGGCGACGCTCTTCTCCGGCGTCGCCGTTGTACGTTGCGTCTGTCATTCATCATGTTTTTCCGGACAGAATCGGGGCTGAATGGGGTCGCTTTTGTCCGCAGAAACATGGTGAACGCACGTAAGGAGGGACGCTGTGGAGAAGGACGTCGTCGAGGTTCGGGAGCTCTCATCGGACGAGCGCCTGGCCCGGTTCGACGAGATTCTCGACCTGTACGAGGCGGTCGGCTGGACGAACTACACCTCCCGTCCCGAAGCGCTGCGTGCGGGGTATGCGGGCTCTCTCGCCGTTTGGGGCGCCTTTGAGGGCGATAAGCTCGTGGGGATTGTGCGCGTCGTGGGTGACGATCGTCTTTGTGCAGGATTTCATCGTTGCGCCGTCGCATCAGCGCACGGGCATTGGGACGCAGCTCATGCGGGCCGTCATGAATCGGTTCTCGGACGTCTACCAGATGGAGCTCCTCACGGACGACGGCTCAGGTGCCTGCGCGCTCTATGAGAGCCTGGGGTTTGTCCGCGGCGATGCGATGGGCTGTGTTAGCTATGTCAGGGTTGCAGTGGGGCCAGATGTATGAAGGATCCACTCTCTGATTGATTCACGCCTCGGTAGGGTAAAATGAGCTCGACGGCGACCTACGCGTGGTGGCCTAGGCAGCGTCGTCTTTGGGTTCGGGGCCGCTAGCGCATGCGCTTGCGGCCCCTCGCCGTCTTACGTCGTTGACTACAGCCTCCGCCGCCAGCGGGCTCCGCGCTCGGCGCGCTCGTAGGGCTCAAAGCCGGCGGCCGAGAAGCACCGCTGCGACGCGACGTTCCATTCGTAGATCTCGCCCACGAGGACCTCGCGCCAGCCGAGGCCGCGCGCCCTCTCGCAGGGGGCCCCGATCACGCGCCGCCCGACGTGTCGCGCCCGCTGGTCCTTCTCGCCAATGACGATGGGGAGGTCGCTCGGGCAGAGCGTGACGTCGCCGACCGGACGCCAGCCGACCCCCGTGCCCTCGTCGCGCACCTCGATGAACCAGAGCTCGCCGCGCTCCGCGAGCCAGTCGTACATCCGCGCCAGCCGCTCGGGCGTGTAGGGCTCGCGCTTGCCGTCGACCATCCAGAGCGTCTCGGGGTCCTGGTACCACGAGAGCGCCTCTGCGGGCGGCGCATCAAGTCGAACGAGCCGCAGGTCAGCGTCTATGTCAAGAACGCTTCGGGTCATCGTTCTTCTCCTGCATCCGCCTCTCAAGCCGACGGATCTTCTCGGTTGCCTCCTCGACTTTCTCCTCGACGTCGGGGACGTCGCAGGGAGGGTCGGGGACGCCCGTGAACCAGAGCGACGTCCCGCCGAACTCGTTGAACCTGAGGTATGGCCTGCGCGGAATGTCCACGGCTCCTCCTTCGTCGCCCCTGCCGTAGCGCATGCCCCCCGCGTTGGGGTGAACGCTTTCGATAATGGCCTCTCGTTGCTACATGAAATACCATGTAGCAACCGCGGTCAAACGACCAAAAGGCCCTTCGGGGAGTCAGTTGCTACATGATTTTGAATGTAGCAACGCCAACGAAGGCGAGAAGAACGTGCCGCCGTCACCCGAGGGTGTTCGCGAGGATGGTGGCGGCGCCTTCGAGGTAGGCGTCGCGCGCCTCCTCGTCGTAGCAGAGGCGGTCGTAGCGCTGCGCCTCGCCAAAGGTCATCTCGTCGTCCTCCTCCTCCCAGCTGTAGGGGTTGCCGTTGGTGCTGACGCCCTCGTGGATGACGTGGGTCTCGTCCACCCAGACGCGTTCGGGGTGCTCCGGCGCGTCCGTGGGCACTGCGGCGTACGGGTGCCAGATGAGCCTATAGACTGGCTCGGTGCCCTGCGTGCCCTCGGGGTAGTCCTTCTCCTCCAGGAAGAGCAAATACTCCTGTCCCTCGCGGTAGGGGACGCTGCAGTCCCCGTAGCCAAACATGACCATGCGCTCGTCGCCCTGCTGGCCCTTGCCGGTGGGGTTGAAATCGGGCGTGGATATCCGAAGATTCTCGAAGACGTCGATCGTGTCGCCCACGGCCGGGGCGTCGCCCGCATCATCGCCGCGCACCACGCCCGTCACCGTAAACGCGCAGCGAAACGCCTGGTAGACGTACTTCCTCTCTCCGGTAAACGTCGCCGTGACCACCACCGGCGCGTAGTCGGCGGGGTTCTCCACGGCGGCACTCGTGAGGTAGAGCTCGTCGGCCGCGTCATCGGCCGGGGCGACGCCCATCGCCTCGCGCTCGGCGAGGGTGGCCTCGAGGTCATCCTCGGTCGCCAGCTCCAGCTGAAGCACGTGGTCGGTCCGGACGTCGTACGGCAGCGCGTCGAGCGCGGCTGGGTCCGCCGAGAAGTCCGTCACGCTCGCGCGAAACGCGAGCGCCAGCGCGCCGCACGCGGCGAGCACGAGCGCCACCGCCACGGCGAAGGCGCGTCCCGTGAGCCTCGGGAGCCTCAGCGTTCTTCTCGCCATGTGAATCACCCCTCTCGCACGATGCGGCCGTCCGCCATGTGGAAGCGCCGCTCGAAGAGCGCCTCGAGGTCGGGCTCGTTGTGGCAGGCCAGGAGCACCGTGGCGCCGCGCTCGCGCTCCTCGCGGATGATGCGGCAGACGAGCGCGATGCCGTCCACGTCGAGCGCGTTGGTGGGCTCGTCGAGCACGAGGAGCTCGGGCGCCTCCATCACGGCCTGCGCCACCGCGAGCCGCTGCTTCATGCCCAGGCTGTAGGCGCCGTACTCGCGCCCGTCGTCGGGGTTCAGGCCAACGCGCTCGAGCGCGGCGCGGATCTCTCGCTCGCCGATGGCGCTGCGGATGCTCGCGAGCAGGCGCAGGTTGTCGAGACCGGTGTACTCCTCCCAGAAGCCGACGCTCTCCAGGATGAGGCCGAGCCCGGTCGGGAAGCTCGCGTCGCGCCCGATGCGCTGGCCAAAGACGTCGATCGTGCCGGACGTGAGGTGGATGAGGCCGGCGATGGCGCGGAAGAGCATCGTCTTGCCGGACCCGTTGATGCCGGAGAATCCGTAGATGCCCCCGCGCGGCAGCTCGAGCGAGACGTCGTCGAGCACCGTGCGCCGACGGATCACCTTTGTGGCGTGGCTGATGACGATCTTGTCCGTGCCGGCGAT
>CALUJT010000213.1 GCA_944321005.1 uncultured Atopobiaceae bacterium
TCACGGACGAGCGCGATCGGACCGCCGGCCGCGGCCTCGGGGGAGACGTGGCCGATGCACGGGCCCTTGGAGGCGCCGGAGAAGCGCCCGTCGGTGATGAGGGCAACCGAGCTCGCGAGCCCCATGCCGCAGATGGCTGAGGTGGGGGTGAGCATCTCGCGCATGCCGGGGCCTCCCGAGGGGCCCTCGTAGCGAATGACCACCACGTCGCCCGGGTTTATCGTCCCGCCGAAGATGGCCGTGCAGGCCTCCTCCTCGGAGTCGAAGACGCGCGCGGGGCCGGAGTGCCGCCACATGCCCGGGTCCACGGCGCTCTTCTTGACCACGCCGCAGTCCGGCGCGAGGCTGCCGCGCATGACCTTGAGGCCGCCGTCGGGGGAGTAGGCGTTGTCCACGCTGCGCACGACCTCGCCGTCAACGGGCGGGCACTGGGCCACCCACTCGGCCATGGTGCCGTGGCAGGTGAGCGCGCTCATGTCGAGGTGCCCCGCGCGGCCGAGCTCGCCGAGGATGGCGGAGACGCCGCCCACGTCGTTGAGGTCCTGGATGTGGAGCGGGCCCGCCGGGGCGATGCGCACGATGTTGGGGGTCTCCGCGCTGGCGCGGTCCCAGTCGTCCATCGTGACGGGGCAGCCGGCCGCCTGCGCGATGGCCGTGAGGTGGAGCATCGTGTTGGTGGAGCCGCCGAAGGCCATGTCGAGCACCATGCCGTTGTGGATGGCGGCGGGCGTGAGGATCTGGCGCGCGGTGAGGTTCTTCTCCACCAGCTCCATGACCTTCATGCCCGCCTTCTTGGCCAGGCGGATGCGCTCGGAGTAGACGGCCGGCACGGTGCCGTTGCCAGGAAGCGCGATGCCCAGGGCCTCGGCGAGGCAGCAGATGGAGTTGGCGGTGAACATGCCGGAGCAGCTGCCGCAGGTGGGGCAGGCCGTCCCCTCGAGCCAGTGGCACTCCTCCTCGGTCATGGTGCCGGCGGTGACCTGGCCCACGGCGTCGAAGAGGGAGTTGAGGTCGGTCTGGGACCCGTCGCGCCCGCGGCCGGCGAGCATGGGGCCGCCGGAGACGAGCACGGTTGGGATGTCCAGGCGCGCCGCGGCTATGAGCATGCCGGGGACGATCTTGTCGCAGCTGGGGATGAGGACCATCGCGTCGAACTGGTGGCCCTGCACGGCGCACTCCACGCTGTCCGCGATGACCTCGCGGCTGGTGAGGCTGTAGTGCATGCCCTCGTGGTTCATGGCGATGCCGTCGCACACGCCGATGGTGTTGACCTGGAGCGGCGTGCCTCCGGCCATGCGAACGCCCGCCTTGACGGCGTCGGCGATCTGCTGGAGGTGAAGGTGGCCGGGGATGACCTCGTTCTGGGCGGAGACCACGGCCACGAGCGGGCGGTCGAGCTCCTCGTCCGTGAGGCCGTCGGCCTTGAGCAGGCTGCGGTGCGGCGCTCGCGCCAGGCCCCGCTTGATTGCGTCGCTTCTGAGTTCCACGTTCCCCTCGCTTTCTCTTGTCGGTATGAGAAATGCGAGGCGCAGCCTCGAAGCCGTCACGGTGGCCGCCGGCGCGCGGTACTTCTCGGCGCGCCCGCGGGGGTGTCCCGTCGGAGGCGCGGAGGTTCACGCGAGCTGCTCGAGGGAGTCTTCGGTGCCGTTCGCCGCGGGTTCTCAGCCTGCCCGCTCGCTGTGGGACGAATGCGGCCCCTACTGGCCCTGTCATCGCATTTGCTCAGTGACGGGTACTCTACGCGCGCCGTGTTTCCGGGGCGTAATCGCCCGCGAACGGTAGCGTTTCCACCGTGAGCGGCGATGTCCCAATTGGGGACAGGAGAAAAATGGGACATTCTCCAGCGTACTCGATGCGGCTCAGTTTGGTATCAGGTACAGACCGGGGAGGGGAGTGGGCATGCGTGCATCGAGAAGGGTGTCTGAGACGGGCTACTATCACGTTATTCTGCGAGGCAACGGGAGGCAGAGGATATTTGAGGATGACGCGGATCGCTACGCATTTCTCGAAATACTATCGGGACAGGTCGTGGCTCGAGGAGTCGACGTCGTCGCCTGGTGTCTCATGGACAATCACGTTCACCTCGTGCTTTGCGATGGTGACGGACGGCTGAGCGAAGCTATAGGAGCGCTCGCCATGAGATACGCTCAGCGATTCAACGTGCGCTCAGGCCATAGAGGCCATGTGTTCCAGGAGAGGTTCAAGAGCGTTCCCATTGAGAGCGAGCCGTACCTTCTCGAGGCGGTCAGGTACGTTCACAACAACCCGCAGAAAGTGGGAATCTGCGAGGCGCGCGACTACCCGTGGAGCAGCTTTGGCGAGTTCTGCCGGTCGACGTCCTCCGTCTTCTATCGCTTCGACGAGGGAGGTAGGGTCCCTGACGACGAGATGAGTGACGTCGCCGCGCACGTTCTCGGCGATGTCTCTCCTCATGAGCTAAAGACGCTTCCGCGGGGCGAGAGGAACGAGCTTCTCGCCGCCCTTCGCACGGCGAGACTCTCTGTTCGGCAAATCGAGAGGCTCACGGGAATTGGTGCCAAGACCATTACGCGGGCGACGACGTAGGGCCCAAATGGCCCAAAAGGGGACAGGACGAAATTGGGACATCACACGATGTCCCAATTTCGTCCTGTCCCCTTTTGGGCCATTTGGGCCCGCCCCCTTTTGAGGAGCTAGAGCGACGTCTGGACGAGCGCGGGCGAGAAGCCCGCGGCCTCGAGGGCGGTCACGATCTGGCTCTTGTGGTCGGTGCCGAAGGCCTCGATCGTCACGCGCAGCTCGACGGCGGCGTTGCGGTTGGTCGAGACGAACTGGTTGTGCTCCAGCTTGATGACGTTGCCGTTCTTCTCGGCGATGACCTGCGCCACGCGGACGAGCATGCGCGGGCGGTCGGGCAGAAGCACGCTCACGGTGAATATGCGGTCGCGCATGATGAGTCCGTGCTGGACCACGGAGCTCATCGTGATCACGTCCATGTTGCCGCCGGAGAGGATGGGGACCACGCGCTTGTTCTCCGCGGGCAGGTGCTTGAGCGCCGCCACGGTGAGAAGGCCCGAGTTCTCCACGATCATCTTGTGGTTCTCCACCATGTCGAGGAACGCAACCACGAGCTCGTCGTCCGGGACGGTCATGACGTCGTCGAGGTTGTCGCGCAGATACGGGAAGACCTTGTCTCCCACCTCCAGGACGGCGGTGCCGTCCGCGATGGTGTTGGCGGAGGGCAGGCGCACCGGGTGGCCCGCCTCGAGCGCCGCCGTGAGCGACGGCGCCCCGGCCGGCTCCACCCCGATGACGCGAATCTTGGGGTTGTAGAGCTTGGCGAAGGTCGCGACGCCGCACGCGAGGCCGCCGCCCCCCACCGGGACGAGGATCGTGTCCACGAGCGGGAGCTCCTGGACGACCTCCATGGCTATGGTGCCCTGCCCCGTGGAGACGGTCGGGTCGTTGAACGGGTGGATGAAGGTGTACCCCTCGCGCTCCGCGAGCTCGAGGGCGTGGTCGCACGCCTCGTCGTACACGTCTCCGTGCAGGACCACCTCGGCGCCGTAGTGCTTGGTGCGCTCGACCTTGATGAGCGGCGTGGTCTCGGGCATCACCACCACGGAGCGTGCCCCGGCGCGCGTGGCCGCAAAGGCGACGCCCTGGGCGTGGTTGCCGGCGCTCGCGGTGATGATGCCGCGCCCCAGCTCCTCGGGCGAGAGGGTGGAGATCTTGTAGTAGGCGCCGCGCACCT
>CALUJT010000214.1 GCA_944321005.1 uncultured Atopobiaceae bacterium
GCCTACTCAGGCAGGCGCGTGGCCCAGGTCATGACCGTCCTCACGCTCGCGGAGGCGCTGCGGCTGCAGCGCTACGTCCGCAGCCTGGACGAGAACGCCTTCATCACGTACGTGACCACGTCGGAGATCACCGGCCGCGGCTTCAGATGGGTGTAGACGGGCGCCGAGTCCCCGGTGGCACGGACGTTCCTACGCTCCCGAGGGTGTAACAACAAGAGCCAGGATGCCAAATTGGGTTAGTTGGCGCCGGTTCCTACGCCCCCGGGGACGTAACGACGGCCTCGCGGAGGGCCGCTCCGGGTGGTCCGAGCCCGTTGTTACACCCTTGGGGGCGTAGGAACCGGCGCCAAAGCGAAAATTTGGCCAGGATGGCGGCCGTCGTTACGCTCCCGAGGGTGTAATAACAACCGACGCGGCAGCGGGAAGGGCGGTCCGCCCGCTACTCGTCCACCTCGTCGTCGCCGCCGATCTCCTCGAGCACGCCGAGCGCGGCCGGCATGACCTCCTCCTCGCTACGGTGGAACGGGTAGGCCACCTTGTGCGTCTTGGGGTAGACCAGCGCGCCACGCTCCTTGAGCTTGAGCGCCACCGGGCGCGCGACCTCGAGCCCCTGGTAGACCAGGCGCCCGTTCGCAAGCGAGACGCTCGCGCACCCCAGGCGCTGCGCGCGGATGCGCACGCGGGCTCGGTCGAAGAGGTTGCGCCCGGCGAGCGGCAGCGCGCCGTAGTCCTTCTCGCACTCCTCCTGCAGGGCGTCGATCTCCGCCAGGTCCACCGCCGCGGCCAGGCGCCGGTAGGCCAGAACGCGCTTGTCCACGTCCGGCAGGTACTCCTCCGCCAGGAAGAAGTCGGCCGGGAGGTTGATGGTGACCTCGGCCTGCTCCACCTCGCGGGTCTCTCCGCGCGCCTCGGCCACGGCCTCGCCGAGCATCTGCGTGAAGAGGTCAAAGCCCACGCTGGAGAGGTTGCCGTGCTGCTCTGCCCCCATGAGCGAGCCCGCGCCGCGGATCTCGAGGTCGCGCATCGCGATCTTCATGCCGCTGCCCAGGTCCTGGTACTCGTTGATGGCGGTGAGGCGGTCGGTGGCCTCGGGCGTGAGCGAGACCTCGCCCGGGAACATGAAGTAGGCGTAGGCCTGCACGCGCCCGCGGCCCACGCGGCCCTTGAGCTGGTAGAGCTGCGCCAGGCCAAGCCGCTGCGAGTCCTCGATGATGAGGGTGTTGGTGCGCGGGTTGTCGATGCCGCTCTCGATGATCGTGGTGGCCACCAGGACGTCGATCTCGTGCTCCTGGAAGCGCAGCATCACGTCCTCGACCTCGCGCGCGCTCATCTTGCCGTGCGCCACGCCCACGCGGGCCTCGGGCGCGGCCTCCATCACGCGCTCCATGGCGTCGTCTATGGTGTGCACGCGGTTGGAGACGTAGTAGACCTGGCCCTTCCTCGCCAGCTCCTCGCGGATGGCGGCGGAGACGACGTCCGGGTCGAACTCCCCCACCGTGACCTTGACCGGAAGGCGCCCGGGCGGCGGCGTCATGATGAGGCTCATGTCGCGAACGCCGCTCATGGCCATCTGCATGGTGCGCGGGATGGGCGTAGCCGAGAGCGTGAGCACGTCCACCTGCTCGCGCATGTTCTTGAGCTGCTCCTTGTGCTGGACGCCAAAGCGCTGCTCCTCGTCGATGATAACGAGCCCCAGGTCATAGGGGTTGACGTCTGCGGAGAGCAGGCGGTGCGTGCCAATGAGCACGTCCACCGAGCCGTCCGCGAACCCCTCGAGCGCCCTCCTCTGCCGCGCGGGGGTCACAAAGCGAGAGAGCACCGCCACCTTGAGGTCAAAGGGGGCAAAGCGCGAGAAGAACGTCTCGAAGTGCTGCTGGGCCAGGATGGTGGTGGGGCAGAGCACCATGACCTGCTTGGCGTCCTGGCAGCACTTGAAGGCCGCGCGCAGCGCCACCTCCGTCTTGCCAAAGCCCACGTCGCCGCAGAGCAGACGGTCCATGGGGCGTCGGGTCTCCATGTCCGCTTTGATGTCCGCGATGGCGGAGCGCTGATCCGGCGTGAGCTCGTAGCTAAAGCTCGCCTCCATCTCCTCCTGGACGGGGGCGTCCTGCGAGAAGGCGTAGCCGGGCACGGAGCTGCGGCGCGTGTAGAGGTCCACGAGGTCGAAGGCGAGCTTCTTGGCGGAGCGCCGGGCCCTGCCCGTGGCGCGGGACCAGTCCGCCGTGTTGAGGCGCGTGAGGCGCGGGCTGCCGCCGTCCGGCCCCACGTAGCGCGTGATGCGGTCGACCTGCTCGAAGGGCACGAAGAGCTTGTCGCCGCCCGCGTACTCCAGGAGGAAGTAGTCGCGCTCGCGCCCGGCCACCTCCTGGCGCACGATCTGGGAGAAGAGCGCGATGCCGTGCGTGGCGTGAACGACGTAGTCCCCCGGCTTGAAGGGGAAGGTCACGCTCGTGGGGTCCACGCGACGGGCGCGACGGCGCGCCTTGGCGGTGCGCGCCGTGAGGTCGGAGACCGAGAAGACCGCGAGCGCCGCGGTGGGGATCACGATGCCTGCGGGCACGGGGGCGTCGATGAAGGTGACGCGCCCGCGCTCGAGGGGCGGGACCTCGGGGTCGCTGTTCTCCGCAGAGGTGCCCAGGGACTCGACCACGGGGACGGATTCGTCGGTGAAGCGCAGCTCCAGGGACTCTCGTGCGGCGCGGTCCGGAACGGCAAAGAGCACGGCGGCGCGGTCGGCAACGAGCTGGCGCACGCGGCCCAGGAGCTTTGCGTCGGAGCCCGCGATCTGCGGCTGGCGCACGGCGAGCTCGGCCGTGACGGCGCCCGACCCCGCCCGCAGGATGGACGAGAAGGACAGGCGCTGCTGGCTGCCGAAGTCCATCTCGCGCGGCGACGCGTAGAGCCCGTCGAGGGAGACGTGCGCGGAGTTCGCGGCCACCTCGAGCTCGCCGTAGGCGCGCTGGCAGTCGTCGAAGAGAGCGCGCGGCTCCGCGAGCACCACCAGGGTGTCCTGGCTCATGTGCTCGAGCGGCACGGCGGTGGAGCCGTAGAGCGCGGGCAGGTAGCGCTCGAGGCTCGCGTCGGCCGCGTGGCTGCGAATGAGCTCGAGGTCGGCGGCCACCTTGCTGCTCTCCTGTGCGGCCTTGAAGAGCGCGCGCTCCGCACGGGCGACGGTCTGATCGGTGTAGGCCATCTCGCGGCAGGGGGAGACCGTCACGGAGTCGAGCTCGCCGATCGTCTGGCCGGTGGAGGCCACCATGCGACGTACGCGGTCGATCTCGTCGCCAAAGAACTCTATGCGCACGGGGCTCGTGGCCTGCGCGGGGTACACGTCCACGGAGTCGCCGTGCACGTGGAAGGCGCCCGGGGCGTCGACCTCGCCCGCGTCCGCGTAGCCCATGCCCACGAGCAGCGCCGACACTTCCTCGAAGGGAACCTCCTCCCCCACGGAGAAGGTGCTCGAGGCGAAGTAGCCGCTCCCCTTGGGCGGAACGCGGCGCAGCAGGGCGTGCGCGGAGGCCACGACGACGCACGCCTCGCCGGAGGCCAGGCGCGCCACCGCGCGGCAGCGCGCTCCGATGACGGCGTCGTCCGGGGCCGCGTCCGACCACGGGCGGTCGCGGCGCTCGGGGTAGCGGCAGACCGCGTCCTGGCCGAGCCACGCCGCGAGCGAGCGCGCCATGCGGTCCGCGGCCTCCTCGCCCGGGACCACCACGAGGCACGGGCGAGG
>CALUJT010000215.1 GCA_944321005.1 uncultured Atopobiaceae bacterium
ATAACGTGACAAAGGGACTGTCCCCCTGTCAACCTAGTTGTTCACGCCGTGGTGGCAGACGAAGCTCTCGCGGTCGATGGCGCGGAACTCGTAGCCGCGCTCCTTGTAGAACTCGATCACCTGCGGCAGCGCGTCGACGGTGGTGTCCTTGGTGTTGGAGTCGTGGAAGAGCAGCATCACGTTGCGGTAGCCCTCCAGGCAGGCGCTCTCCACGATGGTCTCGGGCGGGAGGTTGATGCCCGAGGCGTCCGCCGAGCCCACGTTCCAGTCATAGTACTGGTAGCCGCGGGCGGGAACCTCCTCCACGAGCTCGGTCATGATGCCGGGCGAGTAGCTGGCGGAGATGGTGTTGGACGCGCCGCCCGGAAAGCGCGTGAGGTACGGCACGTAGCCGATCTCTTCCTTCACGACCTCCCCCACCTGCTCGAGGTCATCGAAGAACGCCTCGGTGGAGGCGTAGACCTTGTCGTAGTCGTGCGTCATCGTGTGAAGCCCGATGGTGTTGCCGCGCTCGTAGGCGTCCTTGATGGAGGCGCGGTACTCGGGGCTGCGGCCGGTCACGAAGAACGTGGCCTTGGCGTCGTAGCTGTCCAGGATGTCGAGGATCTTCTCGGTGTTGTAGGACGGGCCGTCGTCAAAGGTGAGGTAGACGACCTTCTCCTCCACGCCGTCGTAGTTCCACTCGGTCGTGCGCTCGGGATCCAGGGCAAGCTCGGCCGCCCGCTCGTCGGACGCGGCCTGCTCCCCCTGGGACTGCCCGTCCTGCGCCTGCTCCCCCTGCGCCGCTGCGTCCTGGGGCGCCGCCTGCGCGCCGGCGGACATGGCCCTGCTCGCGAAGGAGACCGTGGCCACCACGCCAAACCCGCAGAGCACCGCGATGACGGCGATCATCGCCACGGCGAGCATGCCCTGGGCGCGACGCTGCTGGGCGCGTGCGCTCGGGCGCCTGCCCGCGGGGGCGGGGCGTCGTCCGGTAGGCGCCGGGCGCGCCGCGGCCGGGCGCGCCGTCACCGGACGAGCCGTCGTGCGACGAACCTGCTGGCGCCCGCCCGAGGGACGCTGATATCCACCTGCCATGAGCGCTCTCTTCTCGCTGCCTCGACCTGTTACCGCTTTGTTTCGAGAGGCCATTGTACGCCATGCGCAACTCGGGTTTTCCCGATATCCCCGCCTGCGCGTCCGATGGTTTCAGAAATATCACGCGTAAACGGGGGTTCCCCGCAAAATGACGGCAAATCCCGAGCTACGCGTTCTTCTCGCCATGCGCAGCTCGGGATTTGTCGAAAGGGGCAGCGTGCCCGCGACGCAGGGGCACGAGACCTTAACCACGGGTTCAGGCCGCGCCTTCGGGATCGGGAAGCCAGGGCGCGGGACGAGAAGGACGTGGGGCCCCTCCCCTACGAGAGCGCGATGCCCCCCAGCCAGCCGCAGAGCGGCGTGCAGAGCGGGCCGTAGACGCTGATCCACTGCGAGAGGCTGTAGCTCGCCACGTAGCCGATGTTGTGCATGACCGTGTTGCTGCCCACGTAGATGCCGATGTGGCCGTAGATGCGGCCGGCGTTGCTCGTGGGCGAGGAGTTCACTGCGATGATCATGCCCGGCTGGATGTTGGCCGTGGAGGTGGTGCACCAGCTGTAGTACATGTCGTCCGCGTTGCCCCAGAACGAGCCTATGCCGGCGTTCTGGAAGACGTCGGTGACCCACGCGGCACACAGGCCCGAGCCGGGAGACGGCGTGGAGTAGCAGGCGCTGACCACTGCGGCGAGCGGGCCGGAACCGGTGACCGGCACGTCGCCCTGCGGCCGTTGCGGCTGGCGCGCGGCCTCCTCCTCGCGGCGGCGCGCCTCCTCGGCGGCCTGCTGCGCGGCGAGAAGCTCGGCGTCACGTTGCGCCATGAGCTCCTGGACCTCCTCGGAGAGGCTCTCCACGAGCTCCTGGGACTCGAGCTGCTTGGCCCGCGCGTCCTCGAGCTCGGCGCGCTGCTGCTCCTGGAGCTCCTCGAGGTCGTCTTTGTAGCTCTCGAGCTCGGCCTTCTGGGACTCGAGCTCGGCCTTCTGGGACTCGAGCTCGGCCTTCTGCTCCTCGAGCTCGGCGCGCTGGGTCACGAGGGCCGCCTTGAGCTCCTTGACCTCCTCGATCATCTCGCGCTCGGACTCGCTCACCTTGTCGAGGTAGAAGATGCTGCTCGTGAGCTCCTCGAAGGTCGCGGAGGACAGCAGCAGGTCGAGCGTCCTGCGGGGCCCGGACTTGTACGCCGCGGTCATGCGGTCGCCTATCTGTTCCTGCTTGGTCTCGATCTTCTCCTGGGTGGACTCGATCTCCTCCTGCTTGTCCGAGATCTCGTCCTGCTTGTCGTCGATCTTGCCCTGGGTGTCGTCGATGACGGTCTGGGTGTCGTTGATCTGCGTTGTGACGCCGCCGATCTCCACCTGGGTCTCGGAGACCTGGGAGGCGATGGCGGAGTACTCCTCGCCTATGCGCTCGAGCTCGGCCTGGGCCTCCTCGTAGCTCAGCTGCGCGGCGTCGAGCCTCTCCTGGGTGGTGGCGGCGAGCGCCATGTGGGGGGCGAGGGCGGCGCAGAGGCCCGCCCCCATGAAGATCCTCAGGGCGTCGCGGCGCGTGACGGCGCGCGGCGTGAGCCCTGCGTCGCTCAGGCGAACGTGCGAACGGGACATGATGTCTCCTTGGTCCTTGGGTTCGGTTGCGGTGCAAAAGGACACGTGCAGACATTGTAGCGGCAATGGCGGCCTGCCACGAGAAGCACAGAGAGCTTGGTGTCCCCGGGCGGGAGGGCGGGAACGGCGCCCGGGCGGTCGTCAGCGGTTCTCTATCGACGCGACGTTTCCCACGGTGATGGTTATGCGGCCCTCGGCGTCACGGGAGAAGTCCAGGTAGCCGGGCTTGTCGGCCAGCTCGGAGGGGAAAGTGATCTCCACGCCGGTGTCCGTCTTGATCTTGTGGCTGCGGGTGAGGCGGTTTGCCACCCCGCGGCGCACGGGGGCCTCCTCGGGAAGCGACGCCTTCCGCACGCGCTCCTCGAAGCGCTCGGCCACGTCCGGCCGGTCCTCGAAGACCGCGCGCCCCACCTCGGCGGGCGCGAAGCTCTCCTCCACCTCCGCGGCGCGCGCCACCACGGCCTTGGCGCGGCTCACCTCCACGGCAGGCGTGAGCCCGAACTCCTCCGCCACGTCGCGCACTATGACGCTCACCTCGTCGATGACCTCGTGGCTCGAGGCCTCGCTCGTACACTGGAGGAAGCGCTCGGGGATGATGGAGACGCTCGTGCCGCCCACGCTGCGCTCCTTGTCGTGGAAGTCTATCGCCATGGTCTCGGCATCGACGAGCACGTAGGTGGCCACCTTCTGCGAGGGGTTGGGCAGCACGGCGTCCTGGCGGGCGATGTCGTTTGAGTCCCCGCCCACCTCGTGCACGAACGACTGCTTCCTGGGCAGGAGCAGCACGGCAAAGAAGCGCCGCCCCGTCGGGCCGTCGAAGGAGGGGCCCTCCTCGCCGGCGTCGGCCTCGCCCGAGGAGCCCGCGTCCGTGTCCGTGAAGTCCGCCACCAGGAGGTCACACTGCTCCAGGTCCTCCGCGCGGCGCAGCTCCTCCCAGAACCACTGCGCGATCTCCACGGAGAAGTCCACGAG
>CALUJT010000216.1 GCA_944321005.1 uncultured Atopobiaceae bacterium
ACCCGCGCCAGCCCACGCCCGAGGAGATGGAGAAGCTCCTCGAGTGCGTCTACAACGACGTGGACGTGGACTTCTAGGCCAGTCTCATCGCACCTCTTGGGGCCGGACCCTCGGGTCCGGCCCTTTCTGTCAGAATGCACATTGCACATTTTGGGACGTGCCTGTTTCGTGCAACTTTCTGCACGCTTTGGACCCGTCCCCTTTTGGCAGACGCGAGAAAGGAACGCATGGCACTCAAGGGCAGGCAGGTCAGGCAGCTCCGCAGCCTGGCGCACCATCTGGACCCCGTGGTCATCATCGGCAAGGCGGACGTCAACGAGGGCACCGTCGACCAGGCGGACAAGGCGCTCGAGGCGCACGAGCTCATCAAGTGCTCCGTGCTGGACTCCTCGAGCCTCGACGTCCGCGAGGCGGCCGAGGCGCTCGCCGAGCGCTGCCACGCCGAGGTCGTGCAGGTGATCGGCAGGAAGTTCGCCCTCTACCGCGAGACCAGCCGCGAGGGCGTCGAGAAGATCGAGCTGGTGCAGTAGGGTGGCCGGAGCCAGCGGTCCCGGGGCGGCCACGTTCTTCGACGTCGACGGCACGCTCGTGTGGCACGACCCGGACGTGATGGGCGGCGAGGGCCGCGACTTCTCCCAGGACGTGCCCACCCCCGCCGTCTACGATGCCTTCCGTCGCCTGCGCGCGGCGGGTCACCTCGCCTTCATATGCACCGGTCGCCCGGTGCCCTTCCTCCTGGACTCCCTGCGCGACCTCCGGCCGGACGGCTACGTCGCGGCCGCGGGCGCCTACGTGCAGGTGGGGGACACCGTGGTGCGAGACGCCCACATCCCGGACGACCTTCTCCTGGAGACGGCGCGCCGCTTTGAGGCGGCCGGCATCGACGTCACCTTCGAGAGCAACACCCAGGGCGTGGAGCTGCGCCCCTCCGGCGCCCCGCGGCACCTGCCCGGGCTCGCCCTCGCCCGGACGGCCGAGGAGGTGGCCGCCCTCGCGACGGGGCGCCGCTTCGCCAAGTTCTGCGTGAGCGACTGCCCGCTCGAGGCCCTCGCGCCCGTGCGCGAGTTCTGCGAGGAGCGCTACACGATCGCCGACCTGCAGTTCGGCACCTACGAGTTCTCGCTCAGGGGCGTGGACAAGGGCTCGGGCATAGAGGCGGCCCTCGAGCACCTTGGCCATGGGCTCGCGGGTACCTACGCCTTCGGCGACTCCGAGAACGACCTCCCCATGGCGCGCTCCGTGGAGACCTTCGTGGCCATGGGCAACGCGCTCCCCGCCGTGCGGGAGCGCGCCGACTACGTGACGCTCTCGGTTGAGGAGGACGGGGTCCCGGCCGCCCTCGAGCGCCTCGGGCTCATCTGACGCCGCGCGGGCGAGCGGCCGGCCGCTACGCTACGAGGCTCCGCTCCAGCGCGCGTGCCGGCGCACCGCCGCCTGGAAGGCGTCTGCGCACTCCTCCGCCGGTCCCAGGAGAACGAGAAGCGTCTGCCCCTCGCGGTCGTAGGCGCGCTGCACCGCCAGGTCCACGCCGCGTCCCACCGGCGTCTCTATGGCAAAGCCGGGGAACTCCCGCCGCGCGGCCTCGAGGGCGCGCCTCCTGAACATCCGGACCGGAGCCCCTTCGAGCAGGGCGAGGACGTGCTGGTCGGGCGAGAAGAGCAGCTCGGTGTGACCCGGGACGCGCACGAGGCAGAGCGCCTCGGTGATCGCCTCCTCGGGGACGCCCAGCAGCTCCAGGACGCAGATCGCGGCGAGCGCCGCGCCCGCGTTGTAGATGCCCACCAGCGGCAGGGCCACGTTGCCCGTCCAGCTGGGGGTGTGGGCGCGAAACTGTATGAACCCGTACCCGGCGCGCAGGCGCGTCGCGCCAACGTCGGCGCGCGGGCTCGAGGTCGAGAAGGACAGGCTGCCCCCGCAGCCCTCCGCCGTGCCCGAGCCGTCGGGCCCCAGCGCGCAGCGCACGTCCGGCACGACGCCCTCGAGGTTCTTCTCGCCAAGCTCGAGGATCAGGTGGGAGAGCCCGTTCTGGTGCGCGTGGGCCAGGTGCTCGGCCGCGCGGGAGAGCTCCTCGTCCACGCTGCAGCCGCGCAGCCACTCCGAGCCGTCGAAGAGCTCGTACTCGCCCACGACGCCCACGCTGGTGTACGGCTCGCCGTCCTCCAGCACCGTCCGCAGCATCGAGGACGCGGCAGCAACGTCCGGCCGCCGCCCGGAGAGCGCGATGACGGTGGGTCCGAGCATCAGGGGTTCGCTCGGTCGTGGGCGGCCACGCCGCGCGCGGCGAGCTCGCAGTCGGAGGCGCACGGCTCGAAGCCCGCGCGCGTGTGCTGGTACGCCTCGTGGCCCTTGGCGAGCAGCAGCACCACGCTGCGCCTTCCCTCGGCGAGCTCGAAGGCCCGCTCGGCCGCCCGCTCGCGGTCCACCACGATCTCGTGCGGGAAGCCCTCCGGCAGCGACCGCTCCATCTCGTGGCAGATGTCGAGCGGGTCCTCCGTCCACGGGTCGTCAGAGGTGAGCACGATGTAGTCCGCATAGCGCGCCGCGACCTCGGGGAGGTCGTGCCGGCGCTCCTCGGCCTTGCCGCCCACCGCGCCAAAGACGGCGATGACGCGCGCGCCGGAGAAGGTACTCGCCACGGCGGAGAGCAGCGACTCGAAGGCCATCCTGTTGTGGGCGTAGTCCACGATGGCGGTGAGCTGGCGGTCGCGCGAGCGGTAGAATTCCATCCGCCCGGGGACGCGCGTGCGCGCAAGGCCCTCGACCACGGTGTCCGCGCCGATTCCCAGCGCGCGGGCGCAGAGGGCGGCGCAGAGGGCGTTGGAGACGCTGAAGTCCCCCGGGAAGGGGAGCTGCACGCGACGCTCCCAGTCCCCCAGGTGCAGCGTGAACGCCACGCCCTCCTCGGAGTGGGAGATGCCGTCCGCCCAGGCGTCCGCCTCGGGGCGCCCGATGCCAAAGGTGAGGGTCCGCGCCGCCGTACCCGCCGCCCTGAGGACGCGCTCGACGTGGTCGGAGTCAAGGTTCACCACCGCGGTCTCGCACTGCGAGAAGATCTTGAG
This sequence comes from uncultured Atopobiaceae bacterium, assembly GCA_944321005.1. Taxonomy (GTDB): domain Bacteria; phylum Actinomycetota; class Coriobacteriia; order Coriobacteriales; family Atopobiaceae; genus Thermophilibacter. Next base: position 3,060 of record CALUJT010000216.1, read on the forward strand.
CTTGGAGGTGAAGTAGTCCTCGAAGTCCGCGTGCTCGACGGGGGAGATGTGGTCGAGGCCTATGTTCAGGAAGCAGGCCACGTCAAGGCCCACGCCCAGGGTGCGGTCGTACTTGAGGGCCTGGCTCGAGACCTCCATGACCAGGGCGGCGAGGCCCTTCTCGCGCGCGCGGGCGAGGTGGCGCCAGAGGTCGGGCGCCTCGGGGGTGGTGTTTCTCGAGGGCTCGTCCGTGACGCCGTCATAGGTCTCCACGGTGCCTATCATCCCGCAGGACTTCTCGCCGCGGGCGGCGTCCACGATGGAGCGCAGCATGTAGGCCGTGGTGGTCTTTCCCTTGGTGCCCGTGATGCCCACGATGGGGAGGTCGCGGTCCGGGTGGCCGAAGGCCTCCGCGGAGACCAGGGCCATGGCGCGCCTGAGGTCGCTCGTCACGAGGGCGGGGACGCCCGGCGCCGCGGCGGCGAGCTCGTCCGCGCGCTCGCGGTCGCAGAGGTAGGCGACGGCGCCCGCCTCGAGCGCGCCCGCGAGGAAGGCGGGCCGGAAGGTCGCGCCCTTGCAGACGAAGAGGTTGCCGGGCTCGACG
>CALUJT010000217.1 GCA_944321005.1 uncultured Atopobiaceae bacterium
AGCTCGTCGTAGGCAAGGCGGCGGCGCGCGGTCTCGGCGGCGGCGAGGGAGGGCGGGAAGTGCACGTCGCGCAGGGCGCACGCGAGCGTCACGAGGCCGCGGCGGGCGCAGAGCCCGGCCGGGAGCCAGTCGCAGACGTCGCCCACGTCCCCCAGGGCGGCGGCCATGATCCGCCTCATCCAGGAGGCGGTGACGCCCTCCCCCACCGGGTGCACGGGGAGCACGCGCGCGTAGCCGCCCGCCTGGTCCGCGGTGCCCACGACCTCGTGGAAGGGGGCCTTCATCTGGCGAAAGCCGTACGCGAAGGTAACCTTTCCGGAGAGGGCGACCACGTCGCCCGGCTTGAGCTGCTCGGCTATCCAGGGCTGCCGGAAGAACGTGGCCACCAGCACGCCCGTCTCGTCAACGACGGAGACCTCGACGATCTGCATGCGGGGGCGGGGCCGCTTGAGCCGCACCCGGTCGACGGTGCCCACCACGGTGGCGTCCTGGCCCACGTCCGCGAGGCCGATCCTGGTCACGCGCGTGAAGTCCAGGTAGCGGTGGGGCACGTGGAGGAGCAGGTCTCGCACGCGGCGCAGGCCCAGGCGCTCGAGCGCCTCCTGGCGCGCGCCGGAGACGTAGCGCAGCCTCGAGACAGAGTCAGAGAGGGCGCAGGTTCTCTGCACCCTCTCCGCTGCCGACGCTATGGAAAGACGCGCCCCCAAGAGCCCCCGGAGCCCTACTCGATGGAGAAGATCACGGGGTAGAGGGGCTGCTCGCCGCGGTGCGGGTCGACCTCGAGGTCGGGCTGGGCCTCCTCGATGGCGGCCACGAGCCTCTCGAACGCCTCCTCGTCCATGTCCTGACCGGCGAGGATGGTGAGCGAGTCGCCCTCCTCCTCGTCCTGCATCTTGGCGATGAGGTCGAGCGTGACCTGCTCCACGGAGGAGCCCACGACGTCGATGGAGTCGTCCTGGATGCCCATGACGTCGCCGGCGTGGATGGGGCTGCCGTCGGCCGCCTGGGAGTCGCGCACGGCGGTGGTGACCTCGCCGCCGCGGACGCCCTGGATGGCCTCGGTCATGGCCTCGACGTTGTCCTCGAGGGTGCCCTCCGGGTCCACGACGAACATGGCGGAGAAGCCCTGGAGCACGGTCTTGGTGGGCACCACGGCCACCTTGGCGCCCTCGCAGGCGGAGGCGGCGGCCTCGGCGGCCATGCGGATGTTGCCGTTGCCCGGGAGCACGATCACGCCGTCGGCGTTGACCTGCTCGATGGCGGAGAGGATGTCGGCGGTGGACGGGTTCATCGTCTGGCCGCCGGAGACCACCACGTCCACGCCCAGGGAGCGCAGGATCTCCTCCTCGCCGGAGCCGGCCGCCACGGCCACGAAGCCGAGCGCCTTGTGCGGCATCTCGCTCTTCTCGCCCGCGGCCTCGGCCTGGTCGGCCGCGATCTTGGCCGTGCGGTCGTGGGACTCCATGTCCATGTTGTGGATGAAGACCTCGTAGACCTGGCCGAACTGCAGCATGTACTCGAGCACGCGGTTGGGCTCGTTGGAGTGCACGTGCACCTTGAAGTCAGGGTAGGCGCCCACGATGAGCTCGCAGTCGCCCAGGGTGGCCAGGTGCGCGAGGGACTCGTCAACGTCGAAGGGCCTCTCGGCCTTGAAGAGGAACTCGTTGCAGTAGCGGAACTCCGAGCCCTCCCAGTCGTCGTTGAGCTCGATCTGCACCTTGGCGGAGACGTCCGCCTTGGCGTCGACGGTGGTCTTGAAGTCCGTGAGCTCGCCGGCCTTGCCGGTGGCGGCGTTGACGAAGGCCTCGAGGAAGACGGCGAAGCCGAAGGCGCCCGAGTCCACGACGCCGTTCTCCTTGAGGACGGGCAGCAGCTCGGGCGTGCGGGCAACGGACTCGTAGGCCTCGACCACGAGGGCGTCGAGCATCTCGCGGCAGGAGAGGTCGCGGCTCTTCTCGAGCTGGTCCGCCTTGGCGGAGACGTCGCGCAGGACGGTGAGGATGGTGCCCTCGACCGGCTTGCGGACGGCCTTGAAGGCAACCTTCACGCCGCGGCGCCACGCGTGGGCGATGTCGCCCGGGGTGGGCTTGTCCTGGTTCTTGGCGTCCGTGAGGCCCTCGGCGATGCCGCGGAGAATCTGGGACGTGATGACGCCGGAGTTGCCGCGCGCGCCCATGAGCGAGCCGTGCGTGATGGCCTTGGCTATGTCGTCGATGGATGCGTCGGACGGAAGGGCCTCGACCTCCTTCACCACGGTGTTGAGGGTGAGCGACATGTTGGTGCCCGTGTCCCCGTCCGGCACCGGGAAGACGTTGAGCTTGTTGATCTCCTCCGCGCGGTCGGCCACGACCCTGGCGGCGGCGGGGAAGCAGGTGCGGATGACGGTCGAAATCATCTTCGAGTACCTCGGTTCTTTCTCGGAGTGCTAGCGGGCGTTGCGGAGGCCCTCGATGTGCACCTTGACGTCAACGTTGTCCAGCTCGGCGATCTGCTTGAGCAGGAACTTCACGGAGCTCGTGAGGTTGCCCACCACAGACGCCATGTTGACGCCCTGCTCTACGATCACGTGGAGGTCGACGGAGACGCGCCCGCCCGAGGCGGCCACGTCGATTCCCTTCCTCAGGCGGAAGGACGGGAGCAGGCGGGCGACGCCGGCCTGCTCGTCGATCTCTGCCATGCCGACGACGCCGTAGCACTCGAGCGCGGCGTAGCCGGCAAGGTCGGCGATGCAGTCGTTGGACACCCTCAGCGTTCCCGGAACGACACCAGACATGCGGTCTCCTCTCGCTGGCGGAAAGTGGCGTAAGCGCATTTCGTCAAGTATAGCGCAGCGCCGGCGCAGGCGGGGCCTCGCGACGGGCGGCGCCCTTCTCGGCAACGCGCCTTCGCAACGTGCTCCCGCAATGTACAGAAATCCCGGAGTTCCCAAACGCCCAACTGGGGCGACGCCACGGGAACTCCGGGATTTCTGTACACTGCGCGACCGGCGGGCGGCGTGGCGAGAAGGACGGGCGAGAAGAACGCGGCGCCCGGCGGCGCGGCTACAGCTTTCGCAGCTCCTCCACGAGACCGGTCTTGGAGTCGGTTCGATCGTCGCGCATCTTGATCACGCGCGCGGGCACGCCGGCAACGACGGTGCCGGCGGGCACGTCCTCCACGCACACCGCGCCGGCCGCCACGACCGCGCCCTCCCCCACGCGCACGCCCTCGAGCACCACCGCGTTGGCGCCGATCATCACGTTGTCCTCCACGACCACGGGCACGGCGCTCGCGGGCTCGACCACGCCCGCCAGCACGGTCCCGGCGCCCACGTGGCAGTTGGCGCCCACCGTGGCGCGCCCGCCGAGTACGGCCCCCATGTCGATCATGGTGCCCGGCCCCACCACGGCGCCGATGTTGATGATCGCCCCCATCATGATGACCGCGCCGTCGCCGATCTCCACGCGGTCGCGGATGATGGCGCCCGGCTCGATGCGCGCGTTCACGCCCCGCACGTCGAGCAGGGGCACGGCGGAGTTGCGGCGGTCCGCCTCGACGTCGAGGTACTCGATGCACTCGGCGTTCTTCTGGATGATGGCGGAGAGCTCCGCCCACTCGCCAAAGACGATCTTGCCCTCGCGCCCGCCGTAGACGTGGGCGC
>CALUJT010000218.1 GCA_944321005.1 uncultured Atopobiaceae bacterium
GGTGGACATCGCCAACGTGGACATCCGCCTCGAGGACGACGGCTTCTACGTGCTCTCCATCGGCGCCACGGACGTGGGCACCGGCGCGGACACGATCCTCGCCCAGATGGCCGCCGAGGCCCTGGGCTGCGACGTGGACCGCATCGTCACCAAGGGCGTGGACACCGACACCTCCCCCTTCGACACCGGCGCCTACGCGTCCTCGGGCACCTACACCACCGGCGGCGCGGTCCTTCGCGCTGCCGAGGACCTCAAGCGTCAGATCCGCGAGCAGGCGGCCCGCGTCTTTGGCGTGGACGCCCAGGACGTGGAGTTCGACGGCGAGTCCGTGCGCTGCGCCACCGGGGACGACGTCGAGCAGGAGATGACCGTCGCCGCGCTGGCCAACAAGCTCATCGGCTTTGGCCTGAACCCGGGCATGCTCGAGGGCCACGGCACCAACGCCCAGCCCACCTCCCCGCCGCCCTACATGGCAGGCGTCGCCGAGGTGGAGGTGGACAAGGCCACGGGCAAGGTCACGGTCACCGACTACGCGGCCGTCGTGGACTGCGGCACCGTCATCAACCCGGCGCTCGCGCGCGTGCAGGCCGAGGGCGGCATCGCCCAGGGCATCGGCATGGCGCTCACCGAGGACGTCTCGCGCGACGAGCGCGGCAACCTGCGCACCGGCAGCTTCATGACCTACAAGCTGCCCACCCGCATGGACGTGCCGGAGCCGCGCGTGGAGTTCATGCCCAGCTTCGAGCCCACCGGGCCCTTTGGCGCCAAGTCCATCGGCGAGGTCGTCATCAACACGCCCTCCCCCGCGGTCATGCGCGCGGTCGCGCACGCCACGGGCCGCTACGTGCGCGACCTGCCCATCACCCCGAGCAAGGTGCTCGCGGCGGAGTAGGAGCGCCCACCCCACCCGACCTCTCTCCGGCTCGCCTGAGACCGCTCGCAGGAGCTGCCTCAGGCGAGCTCTTTCTGCTGAGACGCCGCGTCCCGGAACGTCCGCGGGACGCGGCAGCCGACATCCCGCGAAAACCCGCGGCGATCGGGCAAAACCTTTGATGCCTTTGCTGCCGTGCGGCAAAGCACGGCGCTCAAATAAACGTCCCGCTTGTTCTTCTCGCCCGCCCTTGCCGGTCCTAGCCCGCTCGAGGGGACGATTGGGAAACATTCTTGATTACGTAATCTTCCTATATCAAGGATGTTGCCCAATCGCACGACAAATCCGCCGGGAGGGTCCTTTCGGGGGCACGGCCCGCCCGCACTACCCAATCGCAAGGGTTTTTGCACAACACGGAGCGCATGCCGGGCATCGCTCATCCACATCCTCGGTCGCCCCCTCCCATGACGAGACACGCCCGTATGGGAGGCCGCACGACGAGAAGAACGTGCGGGGCCCCGCTCACGCTAGAATGAAAGGGTTGCAGACCCACCGGAGGCCGCATGTTCAAGCTCAGAAGGTACCTTGCGGGACACTACGCCGAGTGCGTTCTCGCCCCGCTCTTCAAGGGGCTGGAGGCTCTGCTGCAGCTCCTCGTCCCCCTTGTCATGGCGCAGGTCATCGACGTCGGCATAGCCAACCGCGACGCTGGCTACGTGCTCTGGCACGGCGCGCTGCTCGTGGGCGTGGGCGTCTTCGCGTGGGTGATCTCGGTCACCGCGCAGTACTTCTGCTCGCGCCTCGCCTCCGCGTTTGGCACCGCCATGCGCGACGACCTCTTCCGCCACGTGCTCGAGCTCTCGCGCGAGGACGTGGAGCGCATCGGACGCGCGAGCCTCGTGACCCGCATCACCAATGATTCCCAGCAGGTGCAGGACGGCCTCAACATGTTCTTCAGGCTCATCCTGCGCTCCCCCTTCGTCACCTTTGGCACCGTCGTGGCCGCGTTTCTGGTGGACGGCGTGGAGGGCGCGGCGCTCCTGGCGGCGGTGCTCGTCTCGGGCGCCATCGTCATGGGCTTCATGCGCGTGACCACCGGGCGCTACCGCCAGATCCAGCGCGGGCTCGACGAGGTCCAGCTCCGGGTGGCGGAGAACCTCGAGGGCGCGCGCGTGCTGCGGGCCTTCCGCCGCGAGGACTCCGAGCGCGCCGCCTTTGCCCGGGCGGCCGACGCCGTGCGCGTGCGGCAGGTCACCACCGGAGACATCTCCGCCCTCGTGAACCCGCTCACGTACGCGGCCATCAACTGCGGCCTCATCGCCCTCCTGTGGGTGGGCGGCGGCCAGGTGAACGTCGGCCACCTCACGCAGGGCCAGCTCATCGCCCTCGTGAGCTACGTGAGCCAGGCGCTCGTGGAGCTCCTCAAGCTCACGAACCTCATCATGCTCCTCTCCAAGGCCTCCGCCTGCGCTCGCCGCGTGAACGAGGTCTTCGAGACCGCCCCGTCCATGACGGACGGCTCCCGCGAGACCGCCCTCCTTCCCGGGGAGCCCGCCATCGCCTTCGACGACGTGAGCTTCACCTACCCCGGCGGTGCCGGGCACGCGCTCGACCACGTGAGCTTCTCGCTCATGCCCGGGCAGACCCTCGGCGTCATCGGCGGCACCGGCTCGGGCAAGTCCACGCTCGCGAGCCTTGCCATGCGCTTCTACGACGCCACGGAGGGCTCCGTCCGCGTGGGCGGCTCCGACGTGCGCGACCTCACGCGCTCGAGCCTGCGCCGCGCGGTCTCGCTCGTGGAGCAGGGCGCCACGCTCTTCTCGGGCACGATCGCCTCCAACCTGCGCTGGGGCGGACCGAACGCCACCGAGGGCGACCTGCGCTCCGCGCTCGAGACCGCGCAGGCCGCGGGCGTGGCGGACGGCAGGGACGGCGGACTCGAGGCTGAGGTCGAGCAGTTCGGCCGCAACTTCTCCGGCGGCCAGCGCCAGCGCCTCGCCGTCGCGCGCACGCTTGCCAGGAGGCCGGACGTCCTCGTGCTGGACGACGCCTCCTCCGCCCTCGACTTCGCCACCGACGCCGCGCTACGCCGCGCCATCCGCCGCGACTGCGCGGACGCGGCCGTGATCATGATCTCCCAGCGCGTCACCACCGTCCGCCAGGCCAACCAGATCCTCGTCCTGGACGGCGGGCGCCAGGTGGGCCTGGGAACGCACGAGGAGCTGCTCGACACGTGCCCGGTCTACCGGGAGATCTGCGAGTCGCAGCTCACCGCAGAGGAGGTGGCGCGATGAGCGAGAAGAACCTGCGGGCCGCAACGGCCCCCCGCTCCGGCGGGGACGACACGGTGCGCCGCGTGCTGGGGCTCTTCTCGGCCCAGCGCGGCAAGGTGGCGCTCGCGGCGCTGCTCACGGTTGCGGTGGTGGTGGGGACGCTCTCGCTCCCCGTGCTCTCCGGGCGCGCCGTCGACTGCGTGGTGGGTCCGGGCGAGGTGGACTTCGCGGGGCTCCAGGGCACGCTCGCGCTCATAGCGCTGGCGCTCGCTCTCACGTCCGCCTGCCAGTGGGCGCTCACGGCCGTCACCAACCGCCTGGCCTTCGGGGCCTCGCTCGAGCTTCGCCGTCGCGCCTTCGACCACCTGCAGGAGCTCCCCCTCTCCTACCTTGACGCGCACGGCCACGGCGACCTTGCCAGCCGCATCGTCACGGACGCGGACATGCTCACCAACGGCCTGCTCATGGCGTTCCAGCAGCTGCC
>CALUJT010000219.1 GCA_944321005.1 uncultured Atopobiaceae bacterium
GGTCATGGCCGCCCCCACGCTCAAGCTCGACCCCGATGTCTACGGCACCCACTCCGAGGCCGCCGTCCTCATCAACTTCAAGGAGCGCACGATCCTCGTTGTGGGCACCCAGTACTCGGGCGAGATCAAGAAGTCGATCTTCTCGGTCATGAACTACCTGCTCCCCGTTGAGGACAACGTGCTCACCATGCACTGCTCCTGCAACATGAACCCGCGCTCCCACGGCACCACGGTCTTCTTCGGCCTCTCCGGCACCGGCAAGACCACGCTCTCGGCCGCCGAGGACCGCCTGCTCATCGGCGACGACGAGCACGGCTGGGCCGAGGACCGCGTCTTCAACATCGAGGGCGGCTGCTACGCCAAGACCATCGACATCACCCCGGAGACCGAGCCCCAGATCTGGAACGCCATCCACTTTGGCTCCATGTGCGAGAACGTGGTCATCGACCCCGAGACCCGCGAGGCGGACTACTTCGACACCTCGCTCACCGAGAACGGCCGCGTGGCCTACCCGGTCGAGTTCGTCCCGGGCGCCGTCACCAAGGGCCGCGCCAAGCGCACCCCCGACGTCGTGATCTTCCTCACGGCCGACGCCTTCGGCGTGCTCCCCCCGATCTCCAAGCTGGACAAGAACGCCGCCATGTACCACTTCATGACCGGCTTCACCTCCAAGGTCGCCGGCACCGAGCGCGGCATCAAGGAGCCGCAGCCCACGTTCTCCTCGCTCTTTGGCGAGCCGTTCATGCCGCTCGACCCCAACGTCTACGCCAAGATGCTCGGCGAGAAGATCGAGCACGGCGGCGTGCGCGTCTACCTCATCAACACCGGCTGGACCGGCGGCTCCTACGGCACCGGCACCCGCATCAAGCTCGCCTACACCCGCAAGATGGTCGAGGCCGCCCAGTCCGGCATCATCGACGACTGCGAGTTCGTCCACGACGAGCGCTTCAACCTCGACGTCCCCACGTCCTGCCCGGGCGTGCCCGCCGAGCTTCTCAACGCCCGCAACACCTGGGAGGACCGCGCCGCCTACGACGAGACGGCCGAGAAGCTCGCTCAGATGTTCGTCGACAACGCCGAGAAGCGCCTCACCACGATGGCGCCCGAGATCCGCGCCGCCGGCCCCAAGCCCATCGGCCGCTAGTCCTTCTCGGCAGATCTTCCGCTCTCTCGCGGGCGGGCCCGGATCGCTGTCAGTCCGGGCCCGCCCGCTTGTTCATTGCTCTTCGGGTCGAAGGTCGGTCGGGCTTCCAACGGACGATGTATGCCGTTGCTCCCAAGAATTGTGGGGAATAAGGGCCGATAAGGACGAGTATCATGGGAGGCAAAGGCGGTGGTTGGGATGAGGCTGTCTCTCGCCCAGAAGCTGAGGTTCGCGGGAGTGGCGGTGTTCACGTGCGCCTTCTGGTGCTGCGCGCTGCTCGACCGTGAGGGGGTCGCGTATCCCGTACTGCTCGCGCTCAACGTTGCCCTCCTGGTGGCTCTCATCTACGATCTCGTTCGATCATGGCGAGCCATGCCCTCGGACCCCGACGGGCTGCGCCTCACAGGAGCCGCGCGAGCCGCCTACGGCATTCTCTTCATCGCCTGGAGCGTCCTCACGCTGGTCGCCCTTGTCACCGATGCGCGCGTGGGCGCATATGACCTATCGAGCTGGATGCTGACGGTCGAGATCTGCCTGCCCGGCGACCTTGTGCGTCCGCGCCGCGACGCCCCCAGCTACGACCCGCCGCTCCCTCCTCAGCGCTGACATCTTTATGGGCGTACATATCCTCAGGGTCTGGGGGCGACGTCCCGGGGCGCAGTGACTGCACGCAAGGGGCCCCGGCACCGCACTGCGGCACCGGGGCCCGGTCACGACGCGAGGTCAGCGCTGAGCGCTAGTGCATCTCGGCCATCTGGGCCTGGACCGCGGTGATGGCGACGACGCCCACGATGTCCTCGGCGGAGCAGCCGCGGGAGAGGTCGTTGACGGGCTTGGCGATGCCCTGCAGGATGGGGCCGTAGGCCTCGGCGCGGCCGAAGCGCTGGACGAGCTTGTAGCCGATGTTGCCGGTCTCGAGGTTGGGGAACACGAGGACGTTGGCGTGACCGGCCACCTTGCTCTCGGGGGCCTTGAGCTGGGCGACCTCGGGCACGATGGCGGCGTCGAGCTGAAGGTCGCCGTCAACAGCGAGCTCGGGCGCCTTCTCCTTGGCAAACGCGGTGGCCTCCTGGACCTTCTTGGCGGTGTCTCCGCCGGCGGAGCCCATCGTGGAGTAGGAGAGCATGGCCACCTTGGGCTCGACGTCGTCCATGAAGGTCCTGAACGAGTTGGCCGAGGCGATGGCGATCTCGGAGAGCTCGTCGGAGGTGGGGTCGATGTTGAGGCCGCAGTCGGCGAAGACCAGCGTGCCGTTGGCGCCGAACTCGGGGGTCTGCGTGCACATGACCATGAAGGCGCTGACCAGCTTGGTGCCCGGGGCGGTCTTGAGGATCTGCAGCGCCGGGCGCAGCGTGTTGGCAGTGGAGTGGCAGGCGCCGGAGACCAGGCCGTCGGCGTCGCCCATCTTGACCATCATGGTGCCGTAGTAGGTGGCGTCCATCATCTGGGCGCGCGCCTGCTCGATGGTCACGCCCTTCTTGGCGCGCAGCTCGGCGAACTTCTGGGCGTAGGCCTCGTGCTTGGGGGCGGTGGGGCTGGTGGGGTCGATGACGGTCACGCCCTCGACGTCGATCTTGGCGGGGTCGCCCAGGATGACGAGGTTCGCGAGGTCCTCCTCGACGATGACCTTGGCGGCCGCGATGGTGCGCGGGTCCTCGCCCTCGGGAAGGACGATCGTCTTCTTGTAGGCCTTTGCCGCGGCCTTCATGCGGTCGAGAAACTCACTCATGGCATCCCTTTCGCTTCTCTTTGACGTGCTCTTGGCTCTTGGCTCGCCCCACGATTGTGTTCTAATCGGCGGGGAGGGGCGGGCACGGGACCATTATACGGGCGAGGTGTTAGAATCATGCGCATGATTGGGCGAGCGTCCGCAATTCTCGCCCCGCCGCCCCGGCGGCGCGCAAGTCGGTTTTCTGAGAGGACAGCTATGGGTATCGAGAACGGTCTGCCCGCGGGCTTCAGCCCGGACGCCTACGACGCGATAGTCGTCGGGGCCGGATACGCCGGCGCGGTGTGCGCGCGGCGCCTCGCCGAGTCGTGCGGGTTCAAGGTCGCCATCCTTGAGCGCCGCGACCACATCGCCGGCAACGCCTACGACTACGTCGACGACGCGGGCGTCCTCGTCCACAAGTTCGGGCCGCACATCTACCACACCACCAACGAGCGCGTGAACCAGTTCCTCTCGCGCTTCACCGAGTGGACGGACTACCAGCACAAGGTGCTCGCCAACATCCACGGCACCCTCATGCCCGTGCCCTTCAACCACCGCTCCCTCAAGCTCGCCTTTGGCGAGGAGAAGGGCGAGCGCCTCTACCAGAAGCTCCTGCAGACCTTTGGTGAGAACAAGAAGGTCCCCATCATGGAGCTTCGCGAGAAGAACGACCCCGAGCTCGTGGAGGTCGCCGACTACGTCTTCGAGAACGTCTTCCTCCACTACACGATGAAGCAGTGGGGCCAGACGCCCGACCAGAT
>CALUJT010000220.1 GCA_944321005.1 uncultured Atopobiaceae bacterium
CGACCGCCTGCTGCGCCCGGTCTTCGTCGGAGGGAACCCGCTCACCGGCACCTGCCGCAGGAACGGCGAGGGCGGCTGCCGCTGCGGCGCGGCGGAGTACCAGGCGATGGTCCGCGACGCCAGCCCCTCCCCGCTGGACGCGGCGACCCTCCCGGGCTTCCCGCCCCCCGCGCTCTGCGCCGAGACGGTCGCCGCGTACAGGAACGCGCTCTCGTCGCGCCGCCCGGGGCACCCCTGGCTCGCCCTGCCCGACGAGGGGCTCCTCGTGAGGCTCGGGGCGCTCGCGCGGGAGGGCGGCGAGGGGCCGCTGCTGTGCACGCGCGCGGGCCTGCTGATGTTCGGCCACGGCCGCGAGGTCGTGCGCGAGTTCCCGTCCTACTTCCTCGACTACCGCGAGCGCTACGGGGGCGGGCGCTGGAGCGACCGGGTGGTCACGGGCGACGGGGAGCGGGGCGGCAACGTCTTCGACTTCTGGCGCAGGGTCTCCGCCCGCCTCACCTCCGACCTCGGGAGGCCCTTCTCGACGGACGGGTCCCCGGCGCCGCGGGAGGGCGCCGGCGGACCGGCTACGCGCCCAGGCAGTCCACGGGCACCACGGCCACGCCGTCCGGCCGGACGTGGGCGACGGCGCCCAGCCCCACGACGACGACCCTCGCCGAGGGGGGCCTCTCGCCGCGCTGGACCATCTTCCGCTCGAGCGCGAGGACGCTCCTCGCCCCGGCGTCCTCCTGGTCCGACCCCAGCTTGACCTCGAAGGCCCCCCACGACCCGTCCTCGCGCGCCACGATGAGGTCGACCTCGAGGTTGGAGTCGTCCCTGTAGTGGGCGAGGGTGGCCCCCATGGCGCGGGCGTAGACCCTCAGGTCGTGCGCGACGAGGGACTCGAAGAGGAAGCCCAGCGTCTTGGCGTCGGCGACGAGGGAGTCGGGCGTCGCGCCGAGGGCCGCCGCGGCGAGGGAGGGGTCCGCCATGTGGCGCTTGGCCGCCGAGCGGATCCGGACGGGGGAGCGCAGCGCGGGGCCCCAGGCGGGGATGTCGTCCACGAGGAAGACCTTGCGCAGGGCGGCGTGGTAGTCCCCCACCGTGCTCTCCGCGAGGGCGGGCGCGTCAGGGCCGGCGGTGTCGGCGACGATGGTCCTCTTGCTCGCGAGGGTCGACTCGTTGCGGGCGAGCGAGGCCATGAGGCGGCGGACCTTCGCCGGGTCCCTCGCCACGCCGTCCATGCGCTCGAGGTCCTCGTTCGCCACGGCGGCCAGGTAGGAGCGGGCCATGCGCATCGCCCTCTCCACGGGAGCCCCCGCGGCCGCCGGCCAACCCCCGTGGCAGACGAGCTCCGCCACGCGCCCCAGCGTGAGGCGCCCGGCGCCGCGCGGGGGCTCCCCCTCGAAGAGGGCCCCCAGCGAGCAGGAGCCGTCGGAGTCGCCCGTCTCCGCGAGCGTCATGGTGTCCATGCGCACGGTGCCTATGCGCCCCGCGCCGCTGTGGACGGGCATGTCCCGCTCCCTCGGGGTCGCCGAGCCCGTCAGCAGGAACTGCCCGGGCTCGCCCCACGCGGCGTCGCACTCGTAGCGGACGGCGTCCCACGTCGAGGGGACCTCCTGCCACTCGTCTATGAGGCGCGGCCTCTCGCCCCGGAGCGCCGCCGAGACGTCCAGCTGCGCCAGGCGCCTGTTCTGGTAGTTGTTCGCCGGGTCCGCGATCCTGAGCTCGGACGCGGCGAGGCGCGCGGCGCTCGTGGTCTTGCCGCACCACTTGGGCCCCTCCACGAGGACCGCCCCGAAGGTGTCGAGGCTCTCCCTGAGCTCCCCGTCGCTGATTCGCTCGATGTACACGCCCTCCCCTTCCCGCCGTTTGCGCGAGTCTACCACCGACCGCTTTTCGAATGTAGCACCATCTGCTTTTCGAATGTCCAATCAGCTGCTTTTCAAATAATTGGTCATCGAGAAATCGAATGCGAGGCGGCGCCAAGCCGCGGGGAGATCGGGCCACGCTGGATTAGGGGCGAGGCGGGGGCGGGGGCGCGTCCCCGCCAACGGCGGGTTGGTCCGGGCCGGTTTCGGCGCGACGGCACGCGATGCCCTCCCGGGCCGCCCCGGAGGCGGGCGTCAGACGGCCCGATAGGCCCTGTTCCTGTCCGACCCCAGGGACTCGACCATGCCCGCGTCGACGAGCCTGCGCATCGCCGACCTGACCGTCCGCGCCGGGATGTCGAGCGCCCGAGACACCTCCGCGGTCGTCGACAGGCCGACCGACACGAGGTGGTCGAGTATCCTCTGGTCGTTCGGCGAGAGCCGTTGCCGGCCGTTGCCGGCCGTTGCCGGCCGTTGCCGGCAGCCCCGAAGGGGTCGGGCCGATGGAACACGAACCTCGTGCCCACGGGGACGCGCTCGTACTCGAACGTGATGCCGGCCTCCGCGCAGGCGTCCCGGATCCGCGGGATCCCCGTCCCGTAGGCCTCTATGTCCCTGGACTTGTGCAGGGTCGTCACGAGGAGCTCGTTGCGGGAGAGCGAGGAGCTGTCCGCGCCGGAGATGTGCTCGGAGGGGCTCTGCCCCTCGATGAACCACCCGGGGTTCGTTATCTCGACGGTGTCGCTGAAAATGTCCACCTGCACGCAGGCGCGGGACGTCCAGTCCCTGTGGGCGAAGGCGTTGAAGAGGACCTCGCGGACCGCCCTCGGGGGGGATCTCGGGGACCTCCTCGCGGGGACCCGCCCCGTCTATGACGAGCCTGCGCCTGGTGTTCACGAGGATGTACCGCTCCGCGGCCCGGACGAGGCCGAAGAGGGTCCCCTCCTCCTGGACGAGGTCGAGGATCTCCGTCCTGGAGTGCGTCGCGAGGATGCCCATCTTGAGCGCCGCGGTCCGCGAGGGGCAGAAGAGCACCTCGGCAGCGTTCGTCAGCGCCCCTCCGCGCAGGAGCCCGAGCCTGGCGAGGGCGTCCTCGACGGTGGTGAAGGGCTCCGGGATGCGGCCGCAGGCGTTGCCCCTCTCGACGAAGGAGCGGAGCTCGCCCTCGTCGACGTCCGCGACGGGCCTGCGGGACTCCCACTGGTCCCAGGGAACCTTCCTCGCCTGCGCGTGGAGCACCTGCCTCCTCAGCTCGTCGTCGGACATCATGACGTCCTCGTCGGCGACGCGGATCCTGAACCGGCCGTTGCAGGAGTAGGGCGACTCGTCCCCCTCGAAGTCAACCCTGACGTAGCCGTGCCCGCACCCGTCGTCGAGCGCGGTCACGGTCGGGTAGATCGCCGGGGAGATCGAGCTCCCCACCGCCTGGCTGACCTTGCGGAGCGTGCTGTCGGAGACGTCCTGCCCGACGACCTCACCGTCGTTCCTCACCCCGAAATAGAGCGTGCCCCGCCCGTGCTTGTTGAGGATCGAGGCGATTGACTCCATCCCCTCGCGAAGCTCTCCCGTCGAGCGCTTGTGCTCGACGTACTCGGTCTCCTGCCCAAGATTCACGAGGCCTCCGTCCGTTGGGGTTGGGATGGCCATAGTATAGCCGCCCACCCCTCTTAAAAGGAGACAACGCATGACAGCTTGCAGGAACAAG
>CALUJT010000221.1 GCA_944321005.1 uncultured Atopobiaceae bacterium
GCCCTCGCTCACGACGGAGCCCTCCGCAACGCGGACGGACTCGATGATGCCGTCCACCTCGGGCGTCACCACCACCGAGGAGAGCGGCTGAGCCGTGCCCGTGGCCTGGACGGACTCGGAGAACTCGCCGCGATACACGGGCATGGTCTGGAGCTGCGTCGTCTCGGTCGTCTGGCTGGCCTGCATGGACGCGACGCCCCAGGCAACGCCTCCGGCGAGCGCGAGCCCCGCCACCACTGCCGCAGCGACGATCTTCTTGCGCCGGCGCGCCCTTCGGTGGCGCATGAGCGACTCGTAGGCCAGGCGGGCCTCGACGTCCTCGTCCGCCTCCTCGCCGTCGGCCTCCGCGGCGGGCCGCGGGGCGGCGCCGTCGCCCGCGGGCTCGTCCCTCACGGGACCGCGTCGGATGACGCCTATGGGCTCCTGCTCGGGCATGGCCCGGGTCTCGTCTCCCGCAGTGGGCACACTCTCGAGGTCCTTGCGCGACATGGCATCCTCCGGCACGTGGCGTTTCCCTCGACCGAGCGTAGACCATCGGGAGGCCCCGCGGGCCGTCGCCTTTGCCCGCGGAGCCGTCAGAGGCAACAAAACCGCAGGTGAGCGGTGAGCTTACGATACTGTCACGAACGAGGGGCGGGACGTGCGCGCGGTGCCGCGCCCTGTGGTAGCGTTTCTTGCGGAGGGGAGGCGCCGTGGAGGAAGCGCGCGTGATACACGAGGACGAGGTCCTGCTGGCCTGGGACAAGCCGGCGGGGATGCTGGTGCACGCGGACGGGACCGGCGCCCGCACGCTCACGGACGTCGTGGCCGATCACCTGGCGGCGGAGGGCCGCCCGTGCGTCCCCCAGGCGGTTCAGCGCCTCGACCGCGAGACCACGGGCATCGTGCTCTTCTCGCTCGACCGCGCGACGCAGCCGGCCCTGGACGCCCAGGTGGCGGGCCACGGCATGGAGAAGGCCTATCTCGCCGTGGTCTCGGGCCGCTTTCCCTGGGGCGAGAGGGACGTCCGCTCGCCCATCGGCCGGGACCGCCACGACGCCCGGCGCATGCGCGCCTGCCGCCCGGGGCAGGGCAAGCCCGCCGAGACCTTCGTGCGGCGTCTGGCCGTGGCCGGGGGGCGCAGCCTGCTGCTGGTCGCCCTCGGCACCGGCAGGCGCCACCAGATTCGCGTGCACCTGGCATCGCTGGGCTTTCCCATCGTGGGTGACCCCCTCTACGGCGGCGCCCGCTCCGGGGCGGGCCTTCTGCTCCACGCCTGGCGCGAGGGGCTCGACCACCCCGTGACGGGGGAGCGCCTGCGCCTCGAGACCGCGTGGCCGGGGCGCCTGTGGCAGACCCCCGTTGAGACGCCCCGGTGGGGAAGGGGCTGAGAGCCCGTCGTTCTTCTCGCCGCACGCGCCGCCCGCGCCGGTCTGGAAATCTGCCCAGGGCGGGCCGTCAGGCTCCGCGCCTCCTCGCGCGCCGAGAATTGGCACCCGGACCATCGCGCCGCGGGGCCCGCTCTGTGCGATACTTACTGGGACGAGTGCGCATCTGAGGGGACGCGCACGACGGAACGAGAGCTGCCAGGAGAGGGGCAACTATGGCCGATACCATGCGTGGCGTGTACACCAACCTTACCGAGATTCGCCGCAACGTGTTCTCCAACGTGGCCAAGATCGCCTACGACATGAAGGAAGACGACGAGAAGACCACCCGTCGCAAGATTCGCGACCTCCCGTACGAGATCATCCCCGGCGACGTGGCAACCTACCGCGAGTCGGTCTTCCTGGAGCGCGCCATCGTGGAGCAGCGCATCCGCCTTGCCATGGGCCTGCCGCTGCAGGGCGTTGACAAGCGCGAGAGCCTCACCGACGGCCTCGCGGACGCCGCGGTGCCGGAGACCTACTACGAGCCGCCCCTGGTCAACGTCATCAAGTTCGCCTGCAACGCGTGCGAGGACAACGTCTACCGCGTGACGGACGGCTGCCAGGGCTGCCTCGCGCACCCGTGCCGCGAGATCTGCCCCAAGGGCGCCATCACCTTCAAGGACAAGAAGGCCTACATCGACCAGGAGAAGTGCATCCACTGCGGCATGTGCTTCAACACCTGCCCCTACCACGCCATCCAGCACCACGTGCGCCCGTGCGCGGACGCCTGCGGCATGCACGCCATCGGCTCCGACGAGCACGGTCGCGCCCAGATCAACTACGAGAAGTGCGTCTCCTGCGGCCAGTGCCTCATCAACTGCCCCTTTGGCGCCATCGCCGACAAGAGCCAGATCTTCCAGGTCATCCAGGCCATCAACCGTGGCGACGAGGTCATCGCCGAGGTGGCGCCCGCCTTCGTGGGCCAGTTCGGCGGCAAGGGCAACGTGGACAAGCTGCGCCAGGCGTTCTCGATGCTGGGCTTCTCCGGCATGGAGGAGGTCGCCATCGGCGCCGACCTCTGCACCGTCCAGGAGGCCGAGGACTTCCTCGAGGAGGTCCCCGAGAAGATCCCGTTCATGGGCACCTCCTGCTGCCCCGCGTGGTCGGTCATGGCCAAGACCGAGTTCCCCGAGCACGCCGAGTGCATCTCGATGGCCCTCACGCCCATGACGCTCACGGCGCGCATGCTGCGCCAGCAGCACCCCAACGCCAAGATCGTCTTCGTGGGGCCGTGCTCGGCCAAGAAGCTCGAGGCCATGCGCAAGTCCGTGCGCTCCGAGGTCGACTTCGTCCTCACCTTCGAGGAGATGGCCGGCATGATGAAGGGCGCCGGCATCGACGAGTACACCAAGCTCGAGGGAGAGGGCGAGTCCGACTTCGGCACCGCCTCCGCCGACGGCCGCGGCTTCGCGGTCGCGGGCGGCGTGGCCAACGCCGTGGTCAACGTCATCAAGAACCTGCACCCCGAGCGCGAGGTCAACGTGGTCAACGCCGAGGGCCTCGAGAACTGCCGCAAGATGATGAAGGACGCCGTGAAGGGCAAGTACCCCGGCTACCTGCTCGAGGGCATGGCCTGCCCGGGCGGCTGCGTCGCGGGCGCCGGCACGCTGCAGTCCATCAACAAGACCGCCGCGGCCGTCAAGCGCTACGCGAAGAAGTCCCCGCACAAGAACGCCGACGAGAACGAGTTCCGCGACCTCATCCCCTCGCTCGAGCGTCCGGAGGACGGCAAGTGATTTAATAGGGGACAGACCCCTTTTGAGTCATTCGGTGGGGCAGGCGCCTGCTGGCGTCTGTCCCACTTCCGTCAAGCGAGAAGGGAACACATGCTCAAGGTAGACCACGCCATCCTCCACGTCTTTGACTTCGAGTCCGGCTCCACGTACTTCTCGGAGCGGCCGCTCGACCTCATGGTCCGCTCGACGCGCTCCTACGTCCAGCGGCACCTGAGGAAGATCTCCTCCAACGCGGAGAGCCGGCACGGCTCGTTCTCCCAGGACTCCGGGTTCGCCTTCGAGCTCTCGCGCTACCTCGCGGGGGAGCGCGAGTTCGTGGACTTCTCCGTGGA
>CALUJT010000222.1 GCA_944321005.1 uncultured Atopobiaceae bacterium
GCCATCCCGCGCTCATCGTCATGGACGAGCCCACCAACCACCTTGACCTGCACTCCACCGAGGCGCTCGAGCGCGCGCTCGCCGCCTATCCCGGCGCGCTCCTGCTGGTGAGCCACGACCGGCGGTTCCTCGGTGCCTGCACCACGCGCACCTGGGAGGTCCGCGACGGTCGCGTGCGCGAGCTGTGATTTGGAGGCGAGTCAGGCCAATTGGGGACGTGTTTTTTCGAGCAGACGCTTTGGGACAGGCCCGGCAAACGAACCTGTCCCAAAGCGTCTGCTCGAAAAAACACGTCCCCAATTGGCACAAAAGGGGTCTGCCCCCTTTTGAATCCTAGTGGATGACGCCCTTCCAGAGCAGGAAGCTGTAGAGCGCAACGAGCGCCGTGCCGCCGAGAAGGACGACGAGCAGCACGACCAGCGTGAGCTCCGGCGCCGTGGAGGAGAGAAGCGCGGACACGAGCGTGGCCACGCCCATGACCACGAAGACCGGCCCCGCAAAGCGGTGCGTGCGCCTCCAGTTCTCAGGGTCCGCGAGCGTCCAGGGCACGCGAACGCCGAAGGTGTAGTTGGGTTCGATGTGCGGCATCGCGACGCCGAGGCCCACGAGCAGAAGCCCCAGAAAACCGAACGCGACGACGTTGACAATCGGGCCGCCCGCTGTCGGGAGAAAGCCAAGCGCCGTCAGCGGCGTAATCCACGCCATGACGACCATGAATACGGTGAAGGCCGCAGAGAATCCCTGGTAGATGCCCTTGAATCGGTTGAAGCTCTCGCCACGCGGGTCGAAGTGCGGGACCGCGAAGAGCAGCGCCAGGATCAGGAACGGCATGACGACGCCCATGAAGATCGTGGAGCCCTTGCTGTCCCAGCCGTCGGCCGTTCCGTCGACGCCCCAGTGCGTGGGCACCGTCTCCGGCATCGCGGGCAGCGCCCAGAGGACGTAGGCCGCCGCGCTCGCCACGCACAGGGAAAGAAGCGCGATCCACAGGGCCTTGTCGCGCGTCGTGTAGTCCAAGCCAGCCATTTCAGCCTCCTCAGACGAGAACGTTGCGCGATGTTATACCCCTCCAGCAGACGCTTATCAATCTCGCCGTCTGCCGTCCCTGCGATGCCGCTCACGCCGCTCGCCAAAGCTCAGCCAGCCCTGGTGCCAGAAGAACGCCACCTCAACGGCCACGATTACGACGCACACCGCAACCACCGCGGCATAGCCCCATGGCACGTCAAAGAGCGCCATGTGCGGGAAGTTCATGCCGTACCACCCGGTGACAAAGGTGAGCGGCATCACGATCGTGGTCACCACCGTGAGCCACTGCATGACGTTGTTCTGCCGCACGTCGATGGACTCCTGGTAGAGGCTGTGAACCTGCAGGCTGTAGTCCTGCAGCGACTCCAGGCGCGTGGAGAGTCGGCCCAGGAGGCGCGCGAGCGAGCGAAGCCTTGCGCCGTCTGCGGGCGAGACGAGACCGGAATCGTCCTCGGCGAGTTCGCCGGTAAGATCCGACATGCCCTGGTAAAACGTGTCGAGGCCGAGCATGCGGCGAGAGTCCGCCATCATCTTGCGCCGGTCCGGACGCTCGCGCCCCTCGAGGACCCGCTGCTCCATCAGCTCGAAGTCCTCGCGCATGCGAGAGAGACGCGCCGGGTGATCGCGCAAGAGCTCGCGGAGGAGGGCGCAGAGGGCGCCGGCCGGTCCCTCGACGCGCGCCCGGTCCTCCACGGCGCGGCCGAGCGCGGTGGCGCAAACGTCTCCGTCATCAATGAGCACCAGCTCGTTGGGAGTGAAGATGAAGCCAAAGCGGCGCCGTCCGCTCGGCGTGACCACGAGCCCCGCCGCACCGGTGGTCGTGCGCTCCAGAAAGGGCATCGCAGCGTGCTCGAGCTGGTCGAGGACCTCGCGCTGCGTGTGGGAGAGCTGGCGTGACCGCGCCTCCTCGAGGCGCAGGAGGATGGTGACGTGCTCTCCGTCCTTCTCGCCCGTCGCAAGGTGCCCGTTCGCGATGTGCCAGGCCCGTGCCATTGTGCGCCTCCGCCCGCTGCTGCCAACTGTCCTCGCTGGAGGTTCTACCCGTTGTCGTGTGAGACAATAGCCATGTCTGACCGCAATCAAAGGAGGCAGCATGGACTGGATCATGGAGCGCGACCGCGTGCAGGTGCTGGACGAGCAGTGGAACGTTCTGGCCGAGGTGACCTTCCCGCAGGTCGAGCCGGGCATCGTAGAGATCAACCACACCTTCGTGGACGAGAGCCTCCGCGGTCGGGGCGTTGCGGGAGAGCTCCTGGGCCGCGCCGTGGCAAGCATCGCCGCGAGCGGGTTCTACGCGCGCCCCACGTGCTCGTACGCGGTGAGCTGGTTCGAGAAGCACCCGGGGCACGCCGCGCTGCTGGCGTAGCTGGCACGTGATTCGAAACGGGCGCGCCCGCACCTGTTCGCCAAAAACGGTCAAAACCGCCAGCATTCGATGCCCGCGCTTTTATGTGCGGGCATCGTCTTGAACGGTGCCGAGAAGTACGTGCGCTCGCGGCCCCGCCCTACAGGACGACCGGCTCGCCGGGCAGCGGGGCGAGCACGCGCCCGGGATTGACTACGTGCGCAGCGAGCACCCGCGGATCGCCGTTGAAGGTCGACCAGTCCGGCGCGTCGACCGTGCCCCAGTGGATGCACAGCAGCCGCGCGCTCGGGTAGGCGTTGGCAAGGCGCACCGCCCCGTCGAAGGTGATGTGCCACTCGTTGTCGGAGAAGTCCAGGAGGATGAGGTCGGGCTCGGGCATCTCCAGGTGCTCCGGCAGCAACCTTGAGTCGCCGGGCAGCCAGACCGAGCCGTCCGGCGTGTCGAGCCAGTAGCCGCAGTAGTCCTCGCGCGCCCACGTGCGATAGGACCATTTTGCCGACTCGTTCTGCCAGGTGTGCCACGCGGGTGTGAGGCGCGCCGTCACCGCGCCCACCGAGAAGGACTCTCCGATGTCGTGGCCGACGCCGGGCAGGCCCTCCTCGCGCGCAACCTGGGCCACGTAGCGTGGCGCGTGGTAGGCGGGGCACGCGTCCGCGAGGTCATGACAGGTGGGACGACTGAAGTGGTCGTTGTCGATGTGCGTGATCAGGACGGCGTCGAGCGCGGGCACGCTCGCGGGCGCCACCGGCGCGTCAAAGAGCACGGGCATGTCAAAGCCCTCGAGCACGGGGTCGATCATGACGCGCGTGCCCCGAGCGTTGAGCAGTATGCCCGCGCCGCCGAGCCAAGTCACCTCCGTGTCCGCGCGGGGGACGAATGCCTCTGGGCCCAGGGCCACGACGCCGGCGGGCATAGCCTGGTTCTTCTCGTTGGTGATGACGCCCTTCAGGTCCATGGTGCGTCCCTTCTGTCAATTGGGGACGTGTTATTTCGTGCAGACGTTTTGGGACAGGTTTCTGATCGCAGGGATGCCGGAATGCT
>CALUJT010000223.1 GCA_944321005.1 uncultured Atopobiaceae bacterium
TCGTCGGCGAGCACGAGCGAGGGACCGGTCACGATGGCACGCGCGGCGGCGACGCGCTGCTTCTGCCCGCCGGACATCTCGTGCGGGAACTTGTCGAGCACGTCCGTGACGCCCAAGCGCTCGGCCACGCCGGTCACGCGCGCCGTGACCTCCTTGGCGCTCACATGGTTGATTGTGAGCGCGAGGGCGATGTTCTCGCGCGCAGTGAGGGTGTCCAGCAGGTTGGAGTCCTGGAAGACGAAGCCCAGGCGCTCGCGGCGGAACTTCGAGAGCTGGCCCGAGCGCAGCGCGGTGATGTCCTGGCCGTCCACGTAGATGTGCCCGGAGGTGGGCCGGTCGATCGTGGAGATGCAGTTCAGAAGCGTTGTCTTGCCCGAGCCGGACGGCCCCATGATGGCGATGTACTCGCCGGCGGCGACGTCGAAGGAGACGCCGTCGAGGGCGCGCGTGACGTTGGAGCGGCTTCCGTAGAGCTTCTCGACGTCCCGGCAGGAGAGGACCGGACGGTCCGGACTCGCGGGCTTCTCGGATCTGATGTGAGCGGGTGCCATGGGGCGCTCCTCTCGTCTTGGGTGCTGGTACAAGACCATACTCGCCCGGCGAGGAGCGCGGCGCCATCGGACGGGCTTATCGGTGCCTTATGCTTTCGTAAGGTTTGAGCCGTCCCCTTCGTCACGCGGTCCCCGTCGCGGGGCGGCGCGGATGCAGAGTTTGCCCCTTCGTGCGATGCCGGAGAAGTTCGCTGCGGAGTTTGCCCCTTCGTGCGATGCGTTTTTCGTTCATTGCATCCTCCCGCCGCGGCGTTTCCGCAGGATTGACTCTGACGGAGGAGCTCGGCAGGCCATTTTAGCGGGAAATCGCATCGCACGAAGAGGCAAACCTTGCACGGGAATCCGCGAGCATCGCACGAAGGGGCAAACCCTGCATCGAGCGGGGACAGCCGGCTCTCAGGAGCGCTCGGCCATGTCCGGGAAGCTCAGGCAGACCGTGGTGCCCTCCCCCTCCTCGGACTCCAGCCACACGTCGACGCCCATCTTCTGGCAGAGCTCGCGCACGAGGTAGAGGCCCATGCCCGTGGAGCGGGCGAAGCGCCGCCCGTTCTCCCCGGTGAAGCCCTTGTCAAAGACGCGCCCCACGTCCGAGGCGGGGATGCCCACGCCGTCGTCCGCTATCGCAAGGCGCGTGGCCCACGAGTCCAGGCCCGTCTCGTCCCGCTCCGCCCAGATGCGCACGTGACCCCGACCGTCCTTCTCGCTGCGGTACTTTGCCGCGTTGACGAGCACCTGCCCTATGACGAAGGAGAGCCACTTGGGGTCTGCGTGCACCGTGAAGCCGAGCTCTCCCAGCTCGGGCGTGACGCGCGCCCCGATGAGGGTGCGCGCCTTGTGGCGAAGCGCGTCGCGGACGACCTCGCCGAGGTCGATCTCGCGAATCTGGAAGTCGCGCTCCAGCGAGGTGCCGCGCGAGTAGTAGAGCGCCTGCTCGACGTAACCCTCGATGGCGTCCACCTCGGCGTCAATGGAGTCCACGGCGGGCGAGGGGTTGTTCTTGGCTATGAGGCGCGCAGCCGCGATGGGCGTCTTGATCTCGTGGACCCACGCCTCCACGTACTCGCGGTACTCGCGGGAGCGGCGGCGGGCGGCGGCTATGCGGTCGCGCATGGCCTTGGACTCGCGGTCCAGGGCGTCGTAGAAGAGCTCCTCCTCGAGGGAGGAGGGTCGCTCCACGAGCTCGGTGGCGAGGTAGGTCTCGTCAAGGGAGTCCAGCATCTGGGAGAGGCGTCGATAGAACGGGCGGCGGTGCAGCCAGTCGAGCAGCAGCGCCGCGGCGCCGGCGAGCACGAGCACGCCGCACACGAAGGCAGTGGCGGCCGGGTCGAGCCCGTAGACCGTCATCACCAGCGCGCAGAACGCGAGGGCCACCGCACCCACCGCGAGCGGCACCAGGCGATCCGCGATATATGCCCCGAAGCCCATCTCCCCCGTCACTCCACCAGATAGCCCATGCCGCGCTTGGTGAGCACGAAGTCCTCGACGCCGATCTTCGCGAGCGTGGAGCGCAGGTGGGAGACGTTCACCGTGAGCGTGTTGTCGTCAACGAACTCGTCCGACGCCCAGAGCTCCTCCTGAATGCGCTGGCGGCTCACCACGGCGCCGGCGTTGCGCATGAGCAGCGCGAGGATGCGCAGCTCGTTCTTGGTGAGCTCGGCAGTGCGGCCGGCGCAGCTCACGCGGCAGCGGGCCGTGTCCAGCGTGACGCCGGCGTGGGAGATCTCCGCCGCGGCGGCCCCCTCGCCGTAGCTCCTCTTGAGGACCGTGGCCACGTGGGCGAGAAGAACCTGGTCGTTGTAGGGCTTGGGCACGAAGTCGTCCGCACCGAGGGAGAGCGTGAGCAGCTCGTCCATGTCGTTGTCGCGGGAGGTCACCACCACGATGGGCACGCTCGAGCGCCGGCGCACCTCGCGGCAGACGTACTGGCCGTCCACGCCCGGGAGGTTGAGGTCCAGGAGCACCAGGTCCGGCGCCGCCGCCAGGATCTGGGCCGCCACGTCGTCGAAGCTCGTGAGCGCCGCGGCCTCGTAGCCGTTGCGCTCCAGCAGGACGCAGAGCTCGTCGCGCAGGCGCGCGTCGTCCTCAACAACCAGCAGGCGTCGCATGGGACCTCCCGTCTCGTGATTGCAGGCTAGGGTAGCACACGGCCGGGGCGCCACGTTCTTCTCGCCCGCCCGGCCCGACCGCCGGCGTTGCGAGATTTGGAGCCATGTCACACGGTCGCCCCTCCCACGTCACACGCCTGTTACCGCTTGCGGGACGCCCGTCCTTCTCGCCCGCCGGCGGACTATGATGGGAAAACTGTGTGACGAGACCGAAAGGCCGGACATGACCATCGTCGACATGCTGCGCGCCAACGCCGAGAAGTACCCCAACGAGGTGGCCCTCGTGGAGGTCAACCCCGAGCGGCGCGAGAACCGCCACATCACGTGGCGCGACTACGACCTGGTGGAGACCACCGACGACGAGCCCTTCCGCCGCGAGATGACGTGGTCGGTCTTTGACGAGAAGGCCAACCGCTTTGCCAACCTGCTGCTCTCGCGCGGCGTGCGCAAGGACGACAAGGTCGCCATCCTGCTCTACAACTGCATCGAGTGGCTCCCGCTCTACTTTGGCGTCCTCAAGTCCGGCGCCACGGTGGTGCCGCTCAACTTCCGCTACTCCGCGGACGAGATCGAGTACTGCCTGGACAAGGCGGACGTGGACATCCTCGTGTTTGGCCCGGAGTTCATCGGCCGCGTGGAGGAGATCGCCGACCGCATCCAGGCAGGGCGCCTGCTCTTCTACGTGGGCGACGACTGCCCCACCTGGGCGGAGTCCTACCGCGAGCTGGCGAGCCTGTGCTCCTCGGCCGACCC
>CALUJT010000224.1 GCA_944321005.1 uncultured Atopobiaceae bacterium
GAGCACGCCGTCGGAGACGGACCTCCCCACGAACGCGGGCTCCCTCACGAGCTCCCAGGAGAGCGCCCCCCGGTCGAACGAGACGCACTCCTCCAGCCGGGCGGAGCCGTCCTGCGCGCGGGAGACCTCCGTCATCGAGGTCACCACGCGCCTCCCGCTCGCCAGGCGCCGCGTCACCACGATGAGGTTGATGGCGGTGGCGATCTGCTCCTCTATGAGGTCCGTGGGAAGGTCCATGCCAAAGCGCGCCATCAGGATGAGGCGCAGGACGGCCTCCTCCGCGCCGCCCGCGTGAAGCGTGGTCATCGACCCGTCGTGCCCCGTGTTGAGCGCGTTGAGCATGTCCACCGTCTCCTCGCCGCGGACCTCGCCCACGACGATGCGGTCCGGCCTCATGCGCAGGGCGTTCTTCACGAGGTCGCGAATGGTTATCTCGCCCGACCCCTCGATCGAGGTCCCGCGCGCCTCGAGGCGCACCACGTTGGGATGGGCGTCGAAGCGCAGCTCGGCGGAGTCCTCGATGGTGACGATCCTCTCGCCCAGCGGGATCTCGCACGAGAGCGCGTTGAGCAGCGTGGTCTTCCCGGAGCCCGTCCCGCCCGCCACCGCCAGGGAGCGCCGCGAGCGAACCGCCCAGGAGAGGAGCCTCGCGTACCACGCGGGAAGAGACCCGAGCTCCACGAGCCTCGAGAGCGTCCGGATGCTGTCCGAGAACTTGCGTATCGTAACGGCGGGGCCGTCTATCGCGATGGGGGCCGCCACGGCGTTCACGCGGTCCCCGTTGGGGAGGCGCGCGCTCACGATGGGACTCGAGCGGTCGAGCCTGCGCCCCAGGGGAGCCAGGATTCGGTCCATCACGATCATGATCTGCTCGGGCGAGTCGAAGACCGTGTCGGCCGGAAAGAGCTCGCCGTCCCTCTCGTAGAAGAGGGCCTGGCACCCGTTGATCATGACCTCGGTTATCTCGTCGTCCTCGAGAAGGGGCTGGATGGGCCCGAGCCCGCAGACCTCGTCGAGGACCTGGCGCACGAGCGTACGGCGCTCCTCGGCGAGGAGCGACTCGAACCCCTGGGTGTTGAGTATCGCCTCGAGGGCCACCCCGAGCTCCGACCTCGCCCGGGACGGGCCCTCGCCGGACAGCATCCCGGCTATGGTGGAAAGCCCCAGGCGCTCGACCAGCGCGGTCTTGAGGCGCTCGCGCGCGGCACGCAGGTCGGGCCCGGGGGCGGGGACGGCCCCGGAGGCGGGGTCCGCCTCGCGGACGCGCTCGAGGACCGACATGCTACCTCGCCCCCCATCTGCTGCCGAAGAGGGGCCGCCTTCGCGGCTCCCCGCCCGTCGCCGCGCGAACCGCCCCCTCGTGGTCCGGCAGCCTCCCCAGCTCCGAGAGCGTCTGGGCCACAAACGCCGCGATCGACTCCGCGAACGGCGACGGCGAGCTCGCGAGCTCGACCGCCTGCCCGGAGCCGAGAAGGTCGGGCACCTCGTCCCCGCCGTCGAGGACGCGCTGCGACCCGACGGCCTCGAGGCCGTCTCCCGCGAGCGGGCGACGGCCGTCGCGCCGGACGCGGGGGCTGACCCTGTTCTCGAGCCTCACCATCCTCGTTCGGGCCACGCCCAGGCGCACGGCGAGGCCCCCCGTGCGCGCGAGGGCGGAGGTGGAGCCGGGGCGGCCGTCGCACACGAGCACGAGCCTGTCGGCAAGCTGGGCCGCCTGCGCCACGGCGTCCGTGAAGCAGGCGGGGGCGTCCACGAGGACGAGGTCGTACTCGCGCACCAGGCACGAGATGAGCTCGCCGGCGAGCGGGGAGACGAGCTCCGCCGTCTCGGGAAGCTCGCACGGCCCCAGCACCTGCACGCCGGGGTCCGCCGAGACGCCCAGGCGCTCGCGAAGCCCCGCGACGCCCTCGGGCGGGCCGACGAGCCGCACGAGGTCGACCCCTCCGGGCAGGCCGAAGCAGCTGTAGAGGTTCCCGCACGAGAGGTCGAGGTCGAGGGAGCAGACCCTCATCCCCCAGGAGGCCGCACAGGCCGACGCCACGGCAACGACGGAGGTCTTCCCCACGCCCCCGCGCCCCGAGCAGAAGACGATCACGGGCGCCCGCTCCGCGAGGTCCTCCCCGAGGGGGCGGACGCTCGGGAGGACGACCGGCGACGGGTCGGCGGATCGACGACCCCCATCGTCAACCGCCGCCCGCGCCGGCCCGGAGGAGTGCGTCACGTCGAGCCTGACCACGAGGTCCACGCCGGCACGGGCCGCCCGGGACCGCAGCGAGCCCGTCACGTCCCGCCGCGCGAGCACCACGCAGCGAGCGTTTCCGTCCTGCGCCACCGCCGCGGCGAGGTTCACGTCGGAGACGCCGTCGGCGAGCTCGCCCACCACCACGCCGAGCTCGCCCGGCGCGGACTCGAATACCGCCCTGCGCGCGGCGTCCGCCGTCGCGGCGAACTCGAGCGACCCCTCGGCGTCGAGGTGACGGACGGCGGCGCCAACCGCCTGCCGGTCCCCTCTCTCGCAGACCGCAAGCCAGTCGCTCACGACGCGTCACCCCCGTCCGGCTCCTCGCCGCCCTCCTCCACGGGCGCGACCTCGGTGGGCGCGGCGCCCAGGGACGAGGCGAGGTCGTCCGCATCGTCGGCCGGAAGCGCGAGGCGAAGGCTCCCCTCCGCGCTCGCCGAGAGGACGCTCGCCACGCTCTCCGGCCTCGCCGCGAGCGTTACGTCGCCGCGCGAGCCCATCCCCGACTGGTCCGCCGCAGCACGGAGCACGAGCAGGTCCTCCGCGACGAGTCTCACGCCCGAGTCCTCGACCTCGTAGGCAGCGAGCGTGGTCCCCGCCGCCGTGGCCGAGGGAAGCCCGAGCTCCTGCGTCACGGGGACCGTGAGCGCCACCCGCCCGGAGGGGACCTCGACCGCATCCTCGCTGTCCCGGAAGTTGAGCGAGGTGAGGGGGGCTCCCGCAGCCGCCGGGACGGTGACCTCCGCCCCCAGGACCTCGTCCAGCCCCACCACAGCGTCTCGAGGGGCAAGGTCGGAGAGCCAGTCGCGCTCGGTCACGTTGCGGCGGTCCACCACGTCCCCCGCCTCGAGTCCCTCAGGGGCCACGACGAGGCTCACGACCTCGCCGCCGTAGCGCTCGAGCGCCTCCGCGCGGACGCGGTCCGCCTCGTCCCGGACGTGCTGCCCGTAGAGCCCGCAGAGCGTCGCCGCCAGCAGCGCGCAGACGCCGGAGACCACCAGCCTGAAGCGTCGCGTCATCTTCCCAGGACCCCCTCTCGCGCCGGCCGCCCGAGGGCGGCTCCTTCCGTGAGGGGCATTTTCCGCCTGCACGCTAGGCCTTGGGGGCTCACCCGGACCTTTCTCGCCACGGAGCGCGCGCGATTCTGACCGGCTGCTTGCAGAGGGCT
>CALUJT010000225.1 GCA_944321005.1 uncultured Atopobiaceae bacterium
GCGCCCTCGCGCCACCGTGTGTTCGCAAGCTCGACGGCGGCTAGTACGCCAACCCGGTCGTCACGGCTCTCCGGCAGGGAGGCGGCCACGGTTCCGACGAGGGAGCCGAGCAGCACCTTTGCCGCGCCCTCGTAGACGAGCGCCGCTCCTGGCACCACCGGGTCGACGCCAGAGATTTCGTCAAGGGCGGAGAGGACCCCGGGTGCCCAGCCGACGCTGTTTCGCATCTCGGCGAGAAGGGACGAGATCCCCTCGATGGACCTCCATCCGAGCTCGGCGAACGCGCTCCGGAGCGCTCCCTCGAAGTACTCGACCTCCGCGTAGGCGAAGTGCGAGCCGGCCGGCACGGGCGCCGTGACCCACCCCTCCCGCGTCTCGATGTAGGCGATCGCCATGGGGCCGGATGCGGCCGCGTCTCCGCCCGCTCCCGGCGCCGGGCCTCGTACGGTTAGGTAGCGTCGCGTGTCTATGGCGAAGAGCGTGTCGACGAGGATGGTGAAGTCGCAGGTGACCACCGTGAGGCCGTCGCCCGCCCACGCGCGGTACCAGCCCTCGGCGCGCACGCCGTCGCCCACGAACAGCTCGCCGGCGCCCCGGTCGCCGCCCGCGGGCAGGAGCCCCATGCGCTCGAGCTCCTCCGCCTGGAAGAGCTTGGACTCTTCGTTCGGTCGCCCGTGTCTCGGGTCGGTCGTTTCCCCCATGCTCGCACGCCCTTCCTTCCCGCCGTTGCACAATCACAGTAAGTGTAGTCTAACTTGCTGCGCTCGCATCGACCTATCCGAACGGTCGCAGCGGAAAGGGGGCCATATGGCCAAGCGGAAGGAGGGCGCGGGCAAGGGAGCGTCCTGGGCAGCCCGCGTCATCGGCTTCACCGGAGGCGGGAGGTGGCTCATCTACCTCTCGATGGCGCTCTCGGCGCTCTCGTCGGTGTGCTCGTTCGTCCCGTTCGTCGCGGTCTACCTCGTGGTTGCGGACGTCGTCGCGGTCTACCCCGACTTCGCCGCGCTCGACGCGGCCCGCATGGCGGGCCTCGGCTGGATGGCCCTCGGGGGCGTGGCGGGCAACATCGGCCTCTACCTCGCGGCGCTTCTCTGCGCGCACTCGGCGGCCTTCGACGCCGAGTACAACCTCAAGCTCCAGATCGTCGAGCACCTAGGACGCATCCCACTGGGGCGGCTCGAGGCGCTTGGCACGGGGCGCGTCGGGAAGGTTATGGACGAGAGCGTCGGCGCCATCGAGGGGTTTCTGGCCCACTCGCTGCCTGACATGGCGGCGGCGTTCACCGCGCCGGTGGCGATCGTGGTGCTGCTCTTCGTCTTCGACTGGCGCTTCGGGCTCGCGGCGGTGGCGTGCGTGGTCGCGGCGTTCGGCGTCGAGGCGGCGGGCTTCTCCAATAAGTCGATTACGGACAAGATGCGGCGCCACCTGGTCAACCAGGAGCGCATGACGAACGCCACGGTGGAGTACGTGCGCGGCATGCCCGTCGTGAAGGCGTTCGGCCAGACGGCGGAGTCGTTCGGGCGCCTGTCCGCGGCGGTGCGCGCCTACACGGACCTCGCGCTCGACGTGGCGCTCTTCTGGCAGAGCCTCATGCCGACGTTCACGGCCATCATCAACAACGCCTACCTGTTCGTCCTGCCGGTGGGAATCGCCCTCGGCGCGGGGCTTTCCGGTGCGGACTTCCGACCGTTCGCGCTCGACTTTATCTTCTACCTCCTGTTCGTGCCCTCCATCGCGGGCGCGCTCAACAAGATGATGTACATCTCGGAGGACAGCATGATCATCTCCTCCCACCTCTCGCGCATCGACGAGGTGCTCGGCATCTCAGCGCTTCCCGTGCCGGAGCCGGGGGAGGCGCGCGTGCCGGAGCGCTTCGACGTGGAGCTCGACGGCGTGTCGTTCTCGTATGGGGCGGAGGGCGAGAAGGACGCCCCGCTCGCCCTCGACGGCGTGAGCCTCTCCGTGCCGGAGGGCACCACCTGCGCCCTCGTCGGGCCGTCGGGCGCCGGAAAGTCCACCGTGGCGAGCCTCGTGGCGCGCTTCTGGGACGTCTCGGCGGGCGCGGTGCGCATCGGCGGCGTCGACGTGCGCGACATCGACCCTGATGTGCTCATGGGATGCGTGAGCCTCGTCTTCCAGGACGTGCACCTCTTCCGGGCGAGCATGCTCGAGAACATCCGCATGGCCCGTCCAGATGCCACGCGCGAGGAGGTCGTCGAGGCGGCGCGCGCCGCGCAGGCCGACGCCTTCATCCGCGCGCTGCCACAGGGATACGACACCGTCTACGGCAGCGAGGGCGTGCACCTCTCCGGCGGCGAGGCGCAGCGCGTCTCCATCGCCCGCGCCATTCTCGCCGACCGGCCCATCGTGGTGCTCGACGAGGCCACGGCGTTCTCGGACCCGGAGAACGAGCACCTCATCCAGAAGGCGTTCGAGCGCCTCATGGCGGGCAGGACCGTGATCATGATCGCGCACCGGCTCTCGACCGTGGCGGGCGCGGACCAGATCGCCGTCATCGACGGCGGCCGCGTGGCGGAACGGGGCCAGCATGAGGACCTGCTCGCCGCGCACGGCACTTACGCGCGCATGTGGAAGCGCTACACGCAGGCCCTCTCGTGGGGCATCGGGTCGGAACCCTCGAACGGAAGGGAGGTGGCCTAGATGGCTGCCCCGAACAGGATCCCGCGCCTGCGGCGCGCCCTCGCCCTCACGGATCAGGGGTACCGCGGCCTCAAGCGTGCCATCGCGGCGTGCACCCTCACCAACCTCGCCCTCATGGTCCCCTTTGCCATTACGGTCATGGCGTTCGGGGTGGTGCTCATGCGGCTCACGGGGGAGGACGTCGACTGGCAGGCCCTCTGGGGACTCTTCGCGGCGGGCGTCGCAGGCCTCGTCGTCGTGTTCCTCTGCGCGCGCAACGACTATCGGCGCACGTACGTGACGGCGTACCGCGAGACCGAGGCCACGCGCATGGGCCTCGCCGAGCACCTGCGGCGGCTCCCCATGTCCTTCTTCAACCAACGCGACCTCTCCGAGCTCACCGAGAACCTCATGGGGGACGTCTCCAGCCGCGAGTCGCTCATGTCGAGCACCATCCCGCAGCTCGTCGCCAGCTGCGTCTCCACGGCGGTCGTGTGCGTCATGCTCGCCTTCTTCGAGTGGCGCCTCGCCCTCTGCGTGTTCTCGACGCTGCCGGCGGCGCTCGTCATCGTGCTCGCCGCGCGCGGACACGAGCGGCGGCTCTTCGAGCGTCAGACCGGCGCGCGCCTCGCGGCGTCCGCGCGCCTCATGGACTACGTCGGGGGCATCCGCGACATCCGCGCGTGCCGACAGGTGGGCGCGCAGTCCGCGCCTATGCGCGCCGCGCTTCAGACCTTGCGCGAGATAGCGATGCGGGTGGAGCTCT
>CALUJT010000226.1 GCA_944321005.1 uncultured Atopobiaceae bacterium
ATGACGTTCATGCCGTAGACGGCGAGGATGTAGGCGATCGTGCCGCCGCCGCCCGCGTCAACCTTGCCGAGCTCGGCGGTCTGCCAGGCCACGCCGCCCTCGTCCATCACGCGGCGGATGGTGGCCACGTACTCGGCGTCGGCGTCGTTGGAGCCGCCCTTGCCGGCGCGGCCGGTGTACTTGTTGAACGTGAGACCGTGGCCCAGGTAGCAGGAGTTCTTCGGCTCGAAGACGCTCGCGAACGCGGGGTCGAAGGCGGCCGAGACGTCGCTCGAGAGCATGTTGGAGCGCGCGAGGCAGCGGCGCAGCGCGAGGGCGCCGCCCTCGCCGGCGAGCTCGAGGATCTCCGCCATGGCGTCCTCGAAGAAGTGGCTCGTCATGCCGGTGGCGCCCACGGAGCCGATCTCCTCCTTGTCCACGAGCAGGGTGACCGCCGTGCGTGCGGGGGCCTCGCAGCGAAGCTGGGCGAGAAGGCTCGTGTAGGCGCAGACGCGGTCGTCCTGGCCGTAGCCGAGGATCATCGAGCGGTCGAGGCCCAGGTCGCGGGCCGCGCCGGCGGGCACGATCTCGAGCTCGGCGGAGAGCAGGTCCTCCTCCTCGATGCCGAGGGTCTCGCGCAGGATGCCGAGCACGCCGGCCTTGACAGGGCTCTTCTCGGCGTCGGAGTCCTTCTCGTCGCCCTCGCTGGCGCTCACGACGATGGGACGGTTGCCCACCAGGACGTCGAGCATCTCGCCCTCGATGACCTCGGTTGCCTTCTTGGCCATCTGCTGGGAGCCGAGGTGCGGGAGCAGGTCGGAGATGCAGAAGACGGGGTCGTCGGCCTTCTCGCCAAGGGCCACGTTCACCACGGTGCCGTCCTTCTTGGCCACGACGCCGTGGATTGCGAGCGGCATGGCGACCCACTGGTACTTCTTGATGCCGCCGTAGTAGTGGGTGTCAAGGGTGACGAGCTCGTTCTTCTCCTCCACGGGGTCCTGCTTGACGTCTAGGCGGGGGGAGTCGACGTGCGCGCCGAGGATGTTCACGCCCTCGGTCAGAGGCGCGGTGCCCAGGTGGACGAGCATGAGGCTCTTGCCGCGGTTGACGGCGTAGACCTTGTCGCCGGACTTGAGGGGCGCACCGGAGGCGATGCGCTCCTCGAGGCTCTCGTAGCCGGCGGCGCGGGCCAGCTCGACGGACGCGGCGACGCACTCGCGCTCGGTCTTGTTGACGGAGATGAAGGTCTTGTAGTCCTCGCAGAGGCTGTTCAGTGCGGCGAGCTGCTCCTCGCCGTAGCCCTTCCAGGCGTTGGGACGCTCCATGGGGCTCCTTTCATCGTGGTTTACATAACAGACGAACGGCACAGAATTCTAGGCGAACGGAGGGTTCGGGGCCATAGATATTGTTCCGACGTCACCGAAGGACCGCGGATGCATCCTTGCCCCCCGTTTTGAGGGTATTTCGCGGAGGCCCCCCTGAGTATCGAATCGCCTCGGCCTCGAGTTTGCGCAGGTAGATGAATTGCTACAACTGAGGTAGTACTTAGGAAGGCCCTCTCAAACTACCCTCAAAACGAGACGCCCTGTCCTAGCGAACGTGCAAGCATATGAAGTTAAAGCAAGGCTAGTTGTCTGCCGACGAGGAAGACCCGGAATCGGCGCCCGTGCCCGTTCCGTTGGTTGCGCCTTCACCCGTTGCTCCTCCTGAGCCGGTCTCGGTGCCCGCGTCGGGATCCGCGCCGGGGTCCGGAGCCGGGTCCGGGTTCGCGGAGTCCCCCGTCTGAGCGTCGCCGCCGGTCGGCGCCTCACCGGAGGGGGCGTCCGTGCTCGCCTGGTCGTTGCCGGTGTCGGTTGTTCCGGCGTCGCCCTCGGGTTCGGACGGCTCCTCTGCGGGCTCGGCGGGCTGCCCGGTCTCCGCGGTCCCCTCCTCGGGAGCGGGGCTCTCCGTAACCTGCCCCTCAACCACGGTCTGCTCGCTGGGCGAGAAGGACGGGCCGATGCCCTCGCCGCGCGTGGCGAGGCTCACCACCAGCGCGTATGCCAGCACCACCGCAACGGCGGCAAGGGCGGCGAACACGGCCACGCGCCGTGCCAGGCGCGCCCGTTCGCGCCCGCGCGCCGCCTCGGAGAGCTCGGGCGGGGCGATGGGGGTGCCCGACGCTGCGACGCGCGTCGTCTCGTCGGCGGGGGAGGGAGCGGGCGCGGGCATGACGCGGGTCCTCTCCGCGGGGGTCACGCGGGCGGTCACGTCCGGGGTGATGGAGCGGATCTTCTCTGCGGAGGCGGAGAGGATGTTGCGGTAGACCTGCGTGGCCACGCTCGAGGCAACGGCGCCTATGACCGCGCCTATGATGGAGCCCGCGATGCCTATCTGCGCGGACAGCGCGAAGGACGTGGCCGCGGCAAGGCCGGTCGCCACGATCTGCGAGACGGAGAAGTCGCCTAGGATGCCCTTCGAGCGCTCGTTCTTCTCGCCCATGCGTCTCCCTTCGGAACCTGACAGAGTGTTCTGGCGCATTGTTGCCATGCACCCATTGTGGCACCGCAATGGTCCGGCACACGAAGACCTAACAAGCCGTTTCCCCAAAATGTGGTAGTGAGACCGATTTCCCCGGCCCGACGCGGTATCATCTATGCGTACTGTCCTTCCGGGTTTTCCAACACGTATGGAGGTCAACATGCTCGTCAACGCTACTGCCATGCTCCAGGCCGCGGCCAAGGGCCACTATGCCGTGGGCGCCTTCAACACCAACAACCTTGAGTGGGCGTCCTCGATCCTCGACGCCGCCGAGGAACTGCAGTCCCCGGTCATCATCCAGTGCACGAGCGGTGCCGCCAAGTGGCAGATCAGCTACAAGGTCGTGGCTGACATCGTGAAGCAGCTCGTCGAGGACAAGAACATCACCGTGCCCGTGGCCCTGCACCTCGACCACGGCACCTACGAGGACGTCTTCAAGTGCATCGAGGCCGGCTTCACCTCCGTCATGTACGACGGCTCCCACGAGGAGACCTTCGACCTCAACCTCAAGCGCACCGAGGAGGTCGTCAAGGCCGCCCACGCCAAGGGCATCTCCGTCGAGGCCGAGGTCGGCGGCATCGGTGGCGTCGAGGACGGCGTCGCCTCCAACGGCGAGCTCGCCGACCCCGAGCAGTGCAAGGCCATCGCCGACCTGGGCGTCGACTTCCTCGCCTGCGGCATCGGC
Organism: uncultured Atopobiaceae bacterium; assembly: GCA_944321005.1. Lineage (GTDB taxonomy): Bacteria > Actinomycetota > Coriobacteriia > Coriobacteriales > Atopobiaceae > Thermophilibacter. The sequence continues at coordinate 3,185 of CALUJT010000226.1, forward strand.
AACATCCACGGCATCTATCCCGAGAACTGGGCCGGCCTGTCCTTCGAGCGCCTGGGCGAGATCAAGGCCCTGACCGGCGACCTGCCGCTCGTCCTCCACGGTGGCACCGGCATCCCCGTCGAGCAGATCCAGAAGGCCATCTCCCTCGGCATCTCCAAGATCAACGTCAACACCGACCTCCAGGTCGTCTTCGCCGAGGCCAC